>JAJDES010000062.1 GCA_029259675.1 Planctomycetota bacterium | reverse complement strand
ACGCGCGGCTTCTTCGGCATTCAGTTCCATCCGGAAGTGACGCATTCCGTGCGCGGGCGCGAGATCCTCGAAAACTTTGTCCATCGCGTCTGCGGCTTGCCCGGCAATTGGCGTCCGGAGAGCATCGTCGAAAGCGAAACGCGCAAGGTGCGCAAGCAGGTCGGCGAGACCGGCGAGATTGTGCTCGGCCTATCGGGCGGCGTGGACAGCTCCGTGGCCGCGGTGATGCTGAATCACGCCATAGGCGAACGCTTGCACTGCATCTTCGTTGACAACGGATTGCTGCGCAAAGGTGAACGCGCGGTGGTGGAAGCCACCTTCGCGGAACACTTTGATATGGACTTGACGGTGGTGGACGCCGCCGATCGCTTCCTTGAAAAGTTGGCCGGCGTCACCGACCCGGAGAAAAAGCGCAAAGTCATCGGCAACGAGTTTGTCGAAGTCTTCCGCGAAGAGGCGAAGCGCTTCAGCTCCGCGAAGTTTCTCGGTCAAGGCACGCTGTATCCCGACGTGATCGAGTCGGTCGCCGCCCACGGCGGCAACACGGCCGTGATTAAGAGCCATCACAATGTGGGCGGTTTGCCCGAAGATCTCGACATGGACTTGGTCGAGCCCCTACGCGAATTATTCAAAGACGAAGTGCGCCGCATCGGCCGCCATCTGGGCCTCGACTCGGTCGTCGTCGATCGCCAACCCTTCCCCGGACCGGGTTTGGCCGTGCGCATCCTGGGCGAAGTCACGCCCGAGCGCTGCGCGATCCTGCGCGAAGCGGATCACATCGTCACGACCGAGATCGAAGCATCGGGTGAAGATCGCGGGCTGTGGCAATACTTCGCCGTCCTGCTGCCGATCAAGTCGGTCGGCGTGATGGGGGATGCGCGCACCTACGAAGATGCTTGTGCCATTCGCGTCGTCGAGTCGGAAGACGGCATGACCGCCGACTGGGGCCACATCGCCCACGAGACCCTGCAAAAGATCTCGAACCGCATCATCAACGAGGTCAACGGCATCAACCGCGTCGTGCTCGACATCTCCAGCAAACCCCCGGCCACGATCGAGTGGGAGTAGGGTCGCGCAGGAAATGAAGTCCTTGCATGCTTTCATCTTCCTGATTGCATGTAGTGGATGGCTCGCATTGCTTGGCTGCTCGGGGGAAGCGGAGCCCGATCCTCAAGCTCACAAGTGGACCGACGAAAGCGCCTTGGGTGACAGGCTTATGGCCGGCGAAGTCATCGAAGATGATGAGTGGCGAAAGATGTTGTTGGAGCGGGTGTTTGATTTTCCAAGCAGTGTTGATGCTGGAGAAAATATCACCGTTACACACATTGGGCCCAGTGGCTTTGGCCATGTTGAATTTCGCCTCGTGCCGCGCACGCCGGGCCTGGCGACATTGCTTTCCGGAATGCACGTGCCAGATTGCGGTTTGATGACCCTGATGACTCACGAAGAGCAGAAAGAGCAGGTGCTTGGATCGCTGCCTAAAGGCTCACATCAAATTGTATTTGACGTTGAAATCGAACGCCGCGCACCAGCAGGTTTTGACGAGTACGAGGATGTATTTATCGAACCCGAGGTTCCCGACATCCTCTGGAGCGGAGAGCTTGTCGTCGCAATGAGCGCGAATTGAAATCGATACATCGCTCGCTCGGGCTGCTGCTGAATTGCCTGGTGTGCGAACGGTTTGGCAGGGCGGTGAATGGTTGCACGCAGAGTCAGGTTAGGAAGCTGAGATCGTTCTCTTTGCGCGCACAACAAAATGCAGGGCAAACATGATGAATCGCATTCCGAGTGTTTTTTTCGCTTTCGCAATAACCGCTTGCAGTACGCAGCAGGCGCCGGATTCCGAAGCAGCAGTTGAGCGCGATAACTCACTTCAGTTTCCAACCTTTGAGCCGTTCTTGGCATCGAGAATGAAGTCGGTATCGGGGTTGGGTGGACCGACCCCGCCGCTAAAGCAGCTCGTTGCGGGACTAAAGCAGGAATTGGAGCGCATGCGTGGCGAGGCAGGAACACAAAGCAAGCAACAGCCGTCTGCGCCCGAAGGGGCCGAGCTGATGACTGATTGTGAATGGCTTACCGATGACCCAGAGCAATCCATTGCAATGGTGATGCTGCCCATGCTGTTCACGTACTTGGAGCCACTTTGGGAGCACGACGATTGGTCGGCATTGGAGTTGGAGCTTGCCCAAGTTGCAGCCGAGATGATCGTCCTAAGCGGAATTGATCTGCGACTGACATTCAAGAAGGGAGAGGCCGCAAGCAATCGAGCTGAACTTGAGCGTGCTGTTCGTTGGTTTCAAGAACTAGCGCTTCAACCGCGGGGCATGGCAGCGATGATCATGACTTTCGACGACGGTCCATTTTGCGGAAAGCTGATTGACCGAGAGCCCATTTCCGCTGCGGATGCTAAGGCTGTGACTCGACTTGGCGACGAGATCGAGCTACGCCTATTGCTCGACCAGAGTCTTCGGGAGCCCTACGTATTGCAGGCCTTTCGCCGGGGCGAACACCTTTGGTCGAGGGTCGTTTCGGGCAAGGGATCCGTGAAGGAAGTCGAATTCATTAAGGAACCGACCCATTTGGGCGCCTACGGCTGGAAGGTTCACCTTCTTGTCGATTGGTCCCAGGGCCGTGAATACGGGCATCTGTACATCGGCCCCGAGGGTGAGTTCCTCTTCTACTATCTTAGTTGGTAACTAGTGGCTCGCTGCGCTTTGGCGCGATAGGGGCGGGCAGCGTTGGTTTGCACGACTCTCTATTCAACACGTTTTAATCAAGCCAAGCCAACGAGGTAGCGTTGAGGACGAGATGATGAAAGTGCAGCGGTCAGCCTCAGTTTATTTCCTTGTCCAGGGAGTTGGCGTTTTCGCCTGGTGGCTGTTGTTGCTGTTGGTGCCGGCGACGGGTGCCTACTTTGAAATGGGAAGCAGCGGGGATGTATTGCGCGCATTCTGGCTGCCGGATGTCGTCTTGCTCGGGTTTGGGTCCATGGTCGCTGCTTACTTTTGCAAGACGAACCACAAGTTCCAGAGCATTGCTCTTTGGTTTGTTGCGGGCTTGATGGCCTACGCTTGCTTCTACTGTTTGTCCTTCTCCATCCTGACCGATTCGGGCTGGCCCGGAGTCGTGCTCATGGTTCCGGCTATGCTTTGGAGCGGCTTATTCGCAGTTGTCCTGTCCCCAGTTCAAGAACTCATGTTTCGGCCGGCGAACCCGGCCTCGACGAATTGGATTCTTGCGAAAACCTTCATCCAGATCGTGGTGATATGGGGCTTGATACTCGTTCTCTTTCCAATTCTCATTAGCCGGGTCGAGCCCAAGGTCGGCATTGCGAGCATTTCGTTTCCCTTTCAAGCTCAGATTGCCGTCGTCTGCTTCGCGGTCATGAGTTCGCTCGGTCTTTGGAGTGCTTACTCCATGTCCAAAGCTGGAAAGGGGACACCCTTGCCGCTGGACCATGCGCCCGACTTGGTCGTCACCGGCGCCTACGCGCACGTCCGCAATCCGATGGCCGTCTCGGGGATCGGCCAGGGCATAGCTGTCGCACTCTATTTCGGTTCACCGCTCATTCTCATGTATGCGGTTGTCGGCAGCTTGATGTGGCAAGTGGTTTTCAGGCCTCTGGAAGAGGAGGATTTGGCAGGGCGAATCGGCGCAGACTACGAAGACTATTGCCGCAACGTGTCGTGTTGGATTCCAGCATGGAGGGCGTACGCTCCAACCGGCGTGTAAAGTCGCACCATTTTTACTCGGGCGTAAATTTGTGCAGATCTACGAACGGGCAACTGCATCCGATTGGAGCCGGGCGCTCAGGGTCGCTTCGTCTCGCATACGCATGACTTCGTAAGCGAAAGTGGGTGAGGCAACCGACTCAAGTAGGCCCTCTGCCTTCGGGTTATTCGTGATCGTTCAGACTTGGCCCCAACGGCTCCAAGTGCGCTCTGTTGGGCTTGCAGGGTGCAATTGCAAATCAAAATCAATCGGCGATACACTCTGATGTCAAGCTAGACAGGCAACCTCAGAATCGCTCACACTCACTTTGAGTCGCAACAAAAGGCCTGCCCACGAAGAGCACCTGCCTCCTTTTCAGTAGTGGGCGGTGCATCGGGTCGTTCGCGCCGACGCTGACTGCACAAACAAATCCCGGTAGCGTCGACTGCGCGCTGGTTCCGCCACCCACACGCCGTGGCCCATTTCCTTATACTGACGGCATGATTGGTTTAGAAACACGGACTTGTTTGCGCTTTTTTCTGTTGTCGGGACTCTTTTTGTTCATGCCATCATGCGGTCCACAGGGGCCTGCTGAGACGGATCGTGCTCCCAATGTCATTCTTATCGTAGTGGATACCCTGCGCGCCGATTATCTCGGGCGCGCGGATCTGAAGACTCCGGTTCTGGATGAGTTCGCTCGCGAAGGAGTCGAGTTTGACAAGGCCTTTAGCCATGTGCCGATCACACTTCCGGCGCACACGGCTCTTTTTGCTTCGCGCTACGCTCAGGTCCATGGGGTGGTCAACAATGCCCAGGAAGTACCGATTGAACTTCCGCTCCTGGCAAATTGGTTGGGCCAGAATGGTTATGACTCCCAGGCCGTTATCTCGATGGGCACGCTCGCGGCGCAGAAGCAGGGCACATGGCTGGATCGTGGTTTTGATCAGTACGACGACGATATGGCCGACCTGATTGGAGGAGAGGAACTAAACGCCAAACTCTTCCCGGTCCTAACCGAGTTGAAAGGCGGCGACCCCTTCTTTCTCTTTGCGCACTACTCGGACCCGCACGTGCCGTTGAATGCCCACGGAACGGCCGAGCATCCGGTCGAACTCATTTTCGATAATGAGGACCCGATTCACTTGGAATGTTCCGATTCAATTTCTCTGGAGAAGAAGATGCGCTTCTCTGTCGGAGAGCACCGCCTGCGATTGAATTCAAATGCGCGCAACGAACTGGACTTCGTTGTCAATCGCTTGAGGATTCAAATTCAGGATGGTCATCATCAACGCTTGTTGAAGATCAAGCCGATCGTCGGGCATATCGGAGCGGCCTTGCGCAATCAAGAATTTACATTCGAGGTCCCTGAGGTGGACGGGCAGGCCGAACTGGATGCCGAATTCTATATTTGGATTAATGAGGAGACCGGTCCGGTCGAAATGGTTCGCCGCTATGAACTAGAAGTCGAGTATGTGGATCGGATGGTGGGGCTCTTGCTCGATGAGTTGCGAAGCCTGGGTCTCTATGAGAACAGCTTGATCATCTTCACTTCGGATCACGGCGAAGGCCTTGGTACGCATGAACTGATGGGGCACGTGCACCACCTTTACGATGAGGCGATTCATGTGCCTTTGATGATTAAGCTTCCTCGCAAGGATTCGCGTTTCGAGCGGCTGCAGGCCGCTAGCGATCAAATCGCTCGGCACATCGATTTGGTTCCCACGATTCTCGACCTCCTAATGCTTCCCGATTTGCCGGGGCAAATGGGGGAATCTCTGCTCGTCGACCAGCCGCGCATACACTTCGCCGAAACACGCCAACCTGCAGCAGACCAAGATCTTGTGGCCCTGCGCGATGAACAGTTCAAAATGATCTACCGGGTCGAGGAGAAGCGATTTGAGATGTACGACTTGGTAGCGGATCCCCAGGAGCGGCTCAATGTGTATCAGGAAATGCAGCACATGCGACCGGACTGGATCGAACAACTGAAAACCCTTGCTAAGGCCAATCTGCAAGTTGAGCGCGTGTTGGACGAGGATACCGAAGAAATGATGAGGGCCTTGGGATACCTGTGAGTTCACGGGGCCTTTTATAAGTCGGGTCCTTCCATTCAGCCCAATCGGTCGATTCGTTGGGATACGAACTGTTCACAGTCCGTTTCTCCATTAGTTAATTTTGCCACTTCCCGCAATCCGCATCACGTCTTGTGGCACCAGTCACCGCCTCCGTCCGCTAAAACTGGAAGTAGATAAACGGCCGGTAGCCCGTGGCGGCGAAGGGGAGGGCGATGGCGACCGCGGCTCCGTAGCTGAGGGCGAAGCCCCAATCGGGGAGCGTGCGCAGTTTGCGGTGGAAGAGTTGCTTGAACATGGCCACGTGGACCAGGGCGAAGCCCACAAGCAAACCGGTCGCCAGGGTCAGCTGCTGCATCTCGGCCGGGCCGGGGCTGAACATCCCGGCGATGTAAGTGCCCGCGCTACTGAGATCCGGCGCACGGAAGAAGACCCAGGCGATGAGCACGACGCCAATGACATAGAGCCTGGCGAAGGGGTTGGAGGCCCGGTTTCGGCCCAGTCCGCTAATGCGTTCCACAATTAGGTAGAGCCCGTGGAAGAGGCCCCAAATGACAAAAGTCCATTGCGGCCCGTGCCAAAGGCCGCAGAGGAAGAAGACGATTAGCAAGTTGATGTAGGTCCGCGTCGCTCCCTTGCGATTGCCGCCGAGGGGTATGTAGAGGTAGTCGCGGAACCAACTGGACAAGCTGATGTGCCAACGGCGCCAAAACTCGGTCACGCTCGTGGCCATGTAGGGAAAGTTGAAGTTCAGTGCGAGGCGGTAGCCCAACATGCCCGCGCTGGCGATGGCCATGTCCGAGTAGCCGGAGAAGTCGCAGTAGATCTGCACGGCGTAAAGCGCGGAACCCAGCCACAGGGACAGCGGACCGAAGGCGGCGGGGTCGGCGAAGAGCGGGTCGGCGAAGCCCGCGAAGTTATCGGCGATGCAGGCTTTTTTGACGTAGCCGAAGAGGAACAGGAGCAGCAGCGGACGAAAGCGAATGTAGCTCCACTGGCGCGCTTGCGTGAGTTGCGGCAGGAACTCGGAGGCGCGCACGATCGGGCCGGCGACCAGTTGCGGGAAGAAGGCGACGAAGAGTGAGAAGTCGAGCAGCTTGCGCGTCGGTTGCAACCGCCCGAGGTAGACGTCGATGGTGTAGCTGAGGGTCTGGAAGGTGTAGAAACTGATCCCCACCGGAATCACCAAGTTGAGCACAGCGGGGGAGGCGCCGATGCCGAGCCATGAGAGCAACTCCGCGCCCGAACTGACGAAGAAGTCGAAGTACTTGAAAATGGCCAGCAAGCCCAGGTTGCAAATCAAGCTCGCGGTGAGCCCCACTCGCCGGGACTCGGCTTGCTCGGAATTCGCAAGGTGCAGACCGACCAAGTAATCGACCAGAGTCGAAATCAGGATCAGGCCCAGAAACCTGTAATCCCACGCGGCGTAAAAGCCGTAGCTGCAGATGAGCAGCCACAACTTGCGCAGCTCCTTCGACTTGAGCAGCCAATGCACGGCAAAGGCCACGGCGAAGAAGATTAGGAAGCGGAATTCGGTGAAGAGCATGCGGGCCCCGGCAGGGTGCCGGGGGAAGTGTGGATGGCGCTGGGCCTGGGGGCTTGTGCTCGGATGCTGCTACTGCGGCACGTGCGCGCGGACGATGGAGACTGGGATTCCCGGCGGAGCCAAATTGAAATGGCTATAGGTGCTTGGCCGGAATGC
>JAJDES010000610.1 GCA_029259675.1 Planctomycetota bacterium | reverse complement strand
TTCACCGATCCCGTCATCAAGGGCTACTTCACCCACGTAAAGACCGGGGAGGCGATGCCGGCCGAATTGGTTGCCAAAATCAAGAACGCTGCGACCTTCAACCAAGGCTTTGCCACCACGGAGTACTTGGCTTCGGCACTGATGGATATGCGCTACCACACAACCGACCCCAGCAATCTCGATCCAATCGAGTTTGAAAAATCGGAATTGGCCAAATTGGGCCTGCCGAGGGAGATTGTGATGCGTCACCGCAGTCCCCACTTCGGGCACGTCTTCTCCGGTGAGGGCTACTCGACCGGGTACTACGGGTACATGTGGGCCGATGTCTTGACCGCCGATGCGGCGGAAGCCTTCGAGCAAGCGCCCGGAGGTTTCTTCGACGCTGATGTCGCCAAGAAATTAGTCGAGCATCTTTTTGCTCCTCGCAACGCCGTGGACCCGGCCGACGCCTACCGCGCCTTCCGTGGCCGCGATGCCAAAATTGATGCGCTCATGCGCGATCGCGGTTTTCCCGTTCCAGCTAGCTCCCGCAACTAGTCCAGCCTGATTCGCTCGTGACAAACGGATTAGCCCCATGACAAACGGATAAGGACATACAGCTGGAGATGCCCACGCGCATTCCCAGCCTTTGTTTACACCCGGACCCGTCAAGCCCTTCGGTGGCCTAACTGGTGCGGGTGTTTTTATGGGGATCTGTTGCCGCTTTGGTGCGCTGCTTTTTGAGAATTGTCGAGGGTGGCTCCAGAAGAGCGCACCCTTGGCACTTGTTATTCACGTAGAGCCGGAGACTGCCCCCCCCCGGGAGCAATGGACCGGCCAAAGAACGGAAAGGCCCGAAGCCCAATGCCATGCTGCGCTCTATTCGGAGCTGTGAACCAAACGTGCCGACGCGCTGGAGGCTATGTGCGCCTCGATGCAGGTCTCTGGCGTTGGCAAGCATATCCCCGGGGGAATCGCCCCACCCGCTAATACCAATTCCACATCAGGCAGCGCAGCGCCAGGCGAACATCCTCATTGCGCATGCGGTAGCAGATGCGCTGCAGCTTTGGGGCAACCCGTCCGGCGGGTCCCAGCCGGGCCAAGATTTGAGCGGCAAACAGGACTTCGTAGGGCGAGCGCTGCCCGTCCTCTAAGAATTCGATCAGGAAGTTGCGCGCAAAGTCGGTGCGATCCGCTGCAACCACCCAAATCAGATCCAAGCGTTTGGAGGGGTCCGTTTCCTGCTCCAGCATGGACGCCAGGTAGGAGCGACCGGGATGTCCCGTGTTGGCCGCTTGAATCATGAACCAGTGGTGGGCGCGCAAACCGGCAAAGCTGTCCGCGAGCCCCTGGCGCTCGAGCTCCAGGGCTCGGTCGTGCAGAAATTTCGCTGCGGCTCGCAACGGCACCTGACCAATGGCCTTGAGCACCACCTTTTGTTCGGACACGGGCCGCTCGATCACGCTTTCGAAGCGCGAAAGCAAAACCTCAAAGGCTCGCTCGGCGAGCCCGGGCGTGCTCTCCCAGTGATTGCGTAGGAGCGCCAGAGCTTCTTGCATCTCCTCCAAGCCCTGCCCCAACATCGAAAGCACAAGCGTCGTCGCGGCAGCATCTTGACTCTTCAAAAGCGCCTCCAGGCAGGCGCCGCGCACTTCCTTCGACTGGTCGCCAATGCCCTCCGAGAGGGCATCGCGGGCGTAGGTTTGGTCGGCAAAGTCCTCCAGGGCAATGGCGGCAACCACGCGCATGCCCATGTCCGGGTCGGCTCGAAGAGTTGGGACAAGCTCCAGCCCCAGGCCCGCTGCGGAAAGGGCTTGGGCCGCGCGCAATCGAATCTCCGAGTCCGCTGACAACTGCTCGCGCAGAATATTCAGTGCATCCTCATCACCCATTTTGGCGGCAGCGGCGATCAGGAAGGGCTGAATGACAGACGGAGCCCGCACGAACAATTGAAGGCAGGCCTGGCCCACTTCATCCCGCTCGGTTTGCGCCAGATAGGGAACGATAGTCGTCCACAGGTCCACATAGCGCTCCGTGCGCAACCATTCGATGAATAGTTCTTCGGCGCGCTCTTTGTCGGCCCGATACAGCGCCGACGAGAAGGCCTGATGCAACTGAGCCGACTCGCCATACATTTGGTCGCGCAAGCGATCAAAATCCTCAGGTCGCGCATGTCGGCGAGCCATTCCGCGAATTGCGCTCAGTCGCAATTGGCTGGTTGGGTGGCTGAGAAAGTGCAGCACGACGTCGTGGGCCGACTCGGCATCGCTCAAAACCGCAACGTCCAGGGCGTTGGACACATAGGAGCTGCCCTCGGGCTCGAGATACCAGCGCTCCGCCAGGCGTCGCACTTCGGTAATGGCCTCGTCTCCCAATCCGGCTAATTCCTCTTTAGCCCGTTGCAAGGGCTCCGTGAAACCGCGCTCGAGCTTCTCCACCAAAATCGGAATGATCTGTGCGGTATCGCGGTCGTAGAGCTGTCGCTCGGCACACGGAATGAGCAAGTCCGCGATGCGCTCATCGGCGAGATACAGTTGATCCAGGTCGTCGCTCGAGTCGGCCTCGCTCGTCTGCCCGGAAGGCGACCCAGATTGCGGTGCTGTTTGCGGTGCAGCATTCCCCGCGGGTTCCTCCGCCCCTGAGCAGCCGGTAAGAAGGGCCAGAACGAAGCAGACGCAGATGATTCCGATATTCAATGGCATTCCAATGGGCCTCAGCGGGCCCGATTAGCGCGGCTCCGGTTCTCCCAGCCAGCCTTCGGCCTGCACCAACGTAGCCAGCGCCTTGGCATAGCTTGCCCGAGCGGCCTTTTCCGAAGAGAGCGCCTCTGCTAAGTCGCGCTGAAACTCGAGCACCTGAAAGGTCGTTGAAAGGCCCTCGCGATAGCGCGCCTGTTCAGCTTTGAGTTGTCGCTCGGCCAAATCGCGACTGGTTTCCGCGGCCGCAACAGCTTGCCTCTGATAATCCATGTCGCGCACCGCGCTGCGCACGCCGGATACCACCGTTTGCTCCAGGCGGTCGTAGGTCAATACGGCGTTGCGCACGGCTGAACGAGCCGAGCGCTCGGCGTAACTTGCAGTCCGATTGCCCAGGGGCAAATCGAAAGTTAGCGATGCGGAATAGGCCGGGAATTCGTAGCGCAATGCCGATTTCGCCGCTTCCCGCGCCTTGTCTTCAAAGGCCACGCTGGTCGCGGTGAGAGCTAAATCCAAGCCCGCCATCTTGTTCGAACGAGCGCGTTGCAATTGAACTTCAGCGCTGTCGATCGCAAAGCGTTGCTGGCTCAATTCGGAGCGATTCTCAATCGCGCGCGCCAGGGACTGCACCCAATCGGAACGCAATTCTTCGTTCACCAAAGGCAAGGGCGTCTGGGGAGCGACGGGCGCGTTCCAAAAATTTAGGAATTGCTCCCAGTCGTCGCCTTGGCGGTGAAAAATGATGCTCTTGAGGTTGTCCATCGAGGCCCGCAGGTTCACCTCCGCCAAGAGCCGCTGTTCGCGCTGGGTTGCCACGTTTGTTTCGGCCTGCAGCACATCCACTTCCGTTCCGACGCCGACTTCCAATCGGCGCTGGTCCTGCGACAGTTGTTCCAGCCCGAGTTTCAAGGCGAGTTCGCGCACGCCCAATTCCTCCTGGGCGGCAACCAAGTCCCAGTAGGCCTGGTGCACACTGAGCAACATGCTTTGACGCACTTCGCGCTCGCGCTCAATTTGAAGGCGATACGCAACATCGCGCTCGCGTTGATCCACCGTCGCGAAACGCTTCCAGGCGCCCCGCAAAAGCGGCTGGCGATAGGACACGCTCAAGACATCGCTCGTGTTCGTGACCGTACCGCTGCCTCCGGCAACGAAGGGGTTGTTCGTTTCGCGGTTGTCGCGGCGATAGCTGAAGTCGAAGCTGCCGCCGCTCGTCAGCGGAAAGGACAAACTGCTGTTGACTCCCAGCGAATTCTCGGTGGATGTCGGCGCCAGGTCACTGGTGCGGACATTTTCGCGATCTTCCCAGGATCCGGTGATGCTGAAGGTCGGATCAAAGGACCCCCAACTGCCGAAGAGGTCGTACTCGGCAATCTGGGTCGCACTTTGCTCCAGCTGAACGTCGAGATTATTCCGCATGGCTATGCGGATGGCATCATCGAGTGTCAGCTCAAGCACCCCGTTCGTAAGGCTCGGATAGCCTTCGGAGGGGGGCTCCTGGAGTGCGTCGGGGGCTTGGATCAAAGCAACGAGAAACAGGGGGATGCAATCTAGGCTCATGGCCGCAGGAGGATAGTGGAGCCAGGGGGGGGCGGCCACACCGCTTGCCCGTT
>JAJDES010000609.1 GCA_029259675.1 Planctomycetota bacterium | reverse complement strand
CGATGACCTATGCCCTGCTCAAGGGCTACTTGTTCGCCGGACTGAAACGCGATGATTCGCGCGTCCAAGCCGCTTGGAAATGGCTGTGCGAGAATTACAGCTTGGACGTCAACCCCGGCTTCGAAGCCTCCGACGATCCGTCCGCTGCCTACCAAGGCCTGTTCTATTATTTTTACACCATGTCCGTTGCGCTCGATCTCTACGGGTCGGAAACCGTCACCGACGCAGCGGGTCGCGAACACAATTGGCGCAGCGAATTAAGCGGTCGCCTGCTGGCCATGCAACGCCAAGACGGTTCCTGGCTCAACGAAAACAGCCCGCGTTGGTGGGAGGGCAATCCGGTCCTGGCAACGGCCTACGCCATGCTGACGTTGGAAGCCTCGCTTCCCGATCAGGACTAACCGAAGCCTGGGCCGCAGCTGCGCAAAGTCTCGAATCTAGCCGCCGGATCCAACCATCCGTGAGATTTGCGGGCTGCGCGCCGAAGCGGCTAGTCCTTGCCGATGTAGCCGATGTCTTCCAAGAACTCGAGCGTGGAGTCGTCGGCCGCGCGACCGAGGCCGGGTGCCAGCGCGCGCTCAGCTCGTGCGTGAGCGCGCAGCAACTGCTCAAGCTGATCGGCCCGCTCGGGAAATTTCGCAACGAGGTCGCGCGTCTCTCCCGGATCCTCGTCGATGCGATACAGACTGCGCTTCTCACTCTGCCCTTCTTCGGGGTCGTGCAAGTGCAGCACCCAAGGCCCCTGCCTCACACCGCGCAAGATGGCCTGGCCCGAGCGCCCGCGCAGCAAGCCGTGATGAGTGCTGAAGAACACGGGCTCACTTTGCGAGTCGAGCAAACTTCCCGGTGACTCCAATCCTCGCAGACGGACGCCCGCCAGTTGCGCCAACGTCGGGGCTAGCAACTGATTGGAAACTACGGCGTCGTTTCGCTCCCCAGTGCCCAAACCGGGCCCACTCAACACCAAAGGGATGCGTACCAATTCGCTGTACAGCGAATGGCCGTGTTTGCCCAGGCCGCGATCGAAGATCTCTTCGCCGTGATCACTCGTGAAGGCCACCACCGTTTGATCGCTCAGGCCCAGTTCCTCTAGATCGTCCAAAAGCTGACCCAACCAATGGTCTCCGGTGTGCACCGCAGCATCGTACAGGTGCTGAATACTCTCCCGGTCGACATGGGGCACGAGTTCGTCCAAGGGCACTTTGTTGCGCACGACTCCACTTTGGATGCGACGCAGGTGCTTGCTGTAATTGTCAAAGGCCTTGCGAACGAATTCGTCATCGAGCTCTTCATCAACAAACAGTGCCTGCGACTCGGGCAAGAGATCGGCAAAACCGTGGGTATCCACTAAGTGCACATACAAGAAGAAGCGCTCGTCCCTGTGCTCGCGCATCCAACTCAGCGCGCGCGGCATCAGATCCTTCGATGCGGCAAAGCGCCCCGACCAAGAGACGAAGTGCTCGAAGCCTTGGTCGAATTGAACGCTCTCATTAATCAATCCGTTGGCTGCGAAGCCCGCCGTGCTGTAGCCCGCTCGTTGCAGGGCTTCCGGCAACAGATCCAATTGACTGGACAAATAGCAGGAACGCTCGCTGCGCACGCCGTGGCGTTCGGGCGAAACTCCGCTGAGCATCGAAGCCGTAGACGGCCACGTCCAGGACGAAGCGGCATAGGCGTTTTCGAACACGACCCCTCGCTCGGCCAACCGATCGAGCCTGGGTGCGGTCGGACGCCCGTAGCCATAGGTCGACAAGCGATCGCGCCGCAGGGTGTCTTGAACGAAGAGAATGATGTTGGGCGCATCCGGACTCGCCTTTTCTCGGCTGCGCAAGAGTCTTCCCTCCAAGGACAAGCGACCGAAACCTGCCAAGAGTCGCGCCGATGGAATCATCTCCTCTCCCGCCGCATTCTCACACCAGGTGCGCAACTCGACTCGATCGCCGCCGCGCACCAGGATTTCTGCTCCGCCACTCGAAGAGCTTCCTTCAGAGTCGCGAGCGCCCATTTCGTGCCAGGCAAGATCGCGCAGCACGCCCCCGCGCGGAACCTCGACTTTATTGCTGTCGATCAACTGACCGTTGACGGTGACCGAGAAGTGAATCGATAGTTGCTCGGGAATGTCCTCCGGCTCTTTCGCCAACCGGTGATTGACCCCGCTGGACGTGCGCAGATTGGCCGGGCCCAAGCCTTTCGGAATGACAAAGGCGACCCCCGCGGGCGGCGGCAAGATCACGCTGGTCAAGACCGCTCCGCCGCTGTCGATGGCCCGCGCCGGCTGCAAACTACCCAGGGCAAATTTGCCGTTGGGGCACTCCCCAAGCACTTCCCAATCCGGTTCGTGCTCGAGGAAGTCGCGCAAAACTTCGCGCACGACAATGGGGTTGGAATCCTCCAGCTTGCGTTCGCAGGACGGGAGCCATGTCACACTCACAAGGAGTGCAGCCAAAACGAGAAGCGGGCGCCGCATCTCCTGTGCATGCTGCATAAGAACGGGTATCAAGGACGAAGAGTCAGGGGTGCAACGGCAAATAAGCTCAAACGAAGGTGAGGGCTCAAAGCTTCCATGCGCCCGAAAGAATGATGTCGGAGCCGCTAGTGTAGCTGGAGGCTTCCGAGCACAGCCAAGCGACGGCTGCGGCCACTTCCTCAACAGTTCCGACCCTGCCGGCGGGGATCTTGGCTTGCAAGGAGGGATCTTTGGTGTCCGTCGAAGCCGCCGCGTGGGGCACCAAGCCGGGCGAAACCATATTCACGGTAACGCCGAAGGGGGCTTCTTCGACCGCCCACGAGCGGGCCAGCACCAGCAGCGCAGATTTGGCGGCGGTGTAGCCGGCCGCATCGCGGCGCGCGCGCAATCCAGCCAAGCCCGCGCAACCGAAAAGCACCAGGCGACCGAGTCCCTGGCGCAGACTGGGCCGCACTGCCTGCATTAAGTGCTGCGCCGTTTCCACATTGCTCAACCACAGCTGCCGCAACTCCTGCGCCGAGGTTCGCTCCAACGAACTCGCTTGATATTCGCCAACGGCGTGCACGACGCAATCGAGCCCGCCGTCCTTCGCTTTGATGTCGCTCACCAAGCGCGCGGCATCGTCGGCGAGGCTCAAATCCGCTCGGTGAACTCGCCCCGGGAAAAGCTCTTCGAGTTCCCTTGCGCTCGCCTCCGATGAACGCCAAACCACGTGCACGCGATCGCCGCGAGCCGCCAAGTGCTTGGCAACGGCCAGTCCCAAGCCGCGCGCTGAGCCGGTCACCAGGGATATGTGCGCCTCTACCATCGTTGCATCCTACGGCCTCAGACCAGGCGCGGCTGCCCCCAGTAGACCGGATCATGCGTTCGCCGGCTCAGCCTCCAGCGCGAAGCTCCCGAGCACATGCGGACAGATTCAGGGCTCTGAAGCCCGCTAAAATCAATCGAGAAGGGAGTCTGGGTTCAGTCGATGCGACCGGCGCGATGCGGCGGCCACAATCTCAGATCAACCCGACCGCGCACGAGTTCAATCGGGACCGGCCCAAACTCCCGGCTGTCGGAAGAGCGCGGACGATTGTCGCCCATGACGTACAAGTCGCCCTCTTGCACCACATGGAAGTGGTAAGAACTTTCGTCCAGAAAACTGACGTAGGGCTCTTCCAAGAGTTCGCCGTTCACCCACACATTGCCGCCGGCCACAAGCAACTCATCGCCCGGCACGCCGATCACGCGCTTGA
>JAJDES010000608.1 GCA_029259675.1 Planctomycetota bacterium | reverse complement strand
GCGGCTTGGTTGTTGGAGGCAGGCGGGGCGCTAGACTGCCGCGATTGGATACCCCTTCGCGGCCGCTTGGCGGCGAGCCGCCCTAAATTCGCGCGAAGCAGCCACCCGAGCCCATGTCCGAGAGCCAGACCAACCGACCCTATCCCGCCGTGGATCCCCAGGCGGACTATCCGAGCCTCGAAAAGGGTGTGCTCGCACGCTGGGAGGCGGAGGGCACTTTCCAGGCTTCGATTGATGCGCGGCCGTCGGGGGAGAAGGGCGCCAACGAGTTTGTGTTCTACGACGGGCCGCCCTTTGCCAACGGCCTTCCGCACTACGGTCACCTCTTGACGGGTTTCGTCAAGGACATCGTTCCGCGTTACCAAACCATGCGCGGTCGGCGCGTGGAGCGTCGCTTCGGTTGGGATTGCCACGGGCTGCCGGCGGAGATGGCGGCGGAGAAGGAGCTGGGCGTCACCGGGCGCAAGGCGATTGCCGAGTACGGCATCGAGCGCTTCAACGAGCACTGCCGCAGCACCGTGCTCAAGTACACCGATGAGTGGAAGCGCTACGTGACGCGCCAAGCCCGTTGGGTCGATTTCGAGCGCGACTACAAGACCATGGACACCTCTTATATGGAGAGTGTTCTGTGGGCCTTTAAGCAGTTGCACGAGAAGGGACTCTTGTACGAGAGCCACCGCGTGATGGCTTACTCCTGGGCGGCGGAGTCGCCGGTCTCGAATTTCGAGACGCGCATGGACAATAGCTATCGCGAGCGCCAGGACCCGGCCTTGACGGTGCGCTTTCGTTTGGAGGCGCGCGCGGGGGATGCAGCTCCGATGGATTTGGTGGCTTGGACCACCACGCCCTGGACCTTGCCCTCCAACTTGGCTTTGGCTGTTGGCCCCGAAATCGATTACCAGATCTATGAACTGGATGGAGTTCATTTGGTGCTGGGTGCAGCGGCCGCTGCGAAGTACGAGAAGGAGTTGGTTGGGGCTCAGGCCTTGGGCTCACTGAAAGGCTCCGAGTTGGTCGGTCGCCAATACGAACCGCTGTTCCCTTACTTCGCCGGCCACCCCAAGAGCTTCCAAGTGCTCGGTGCGGCCTTCGTCGATACGGAGGAGGGCACCGGTGTCGTGCACATGGCGCCCGGCTTCGGTGAAGACGACCAGCGCATCTGCGAGGAGCACGGCATCGAGCTGGTTTGCCCGGTTGACGATCGCGGCGCCTTCACTTCCGAAGTGACCGATTGGGTCGGGCAGAATGTGCTCGAGGCCAACAAGCCGATCATCAAGCACCTGAAGGATGCCGGCGCGGTGTTGCGTCACGAGACCTACCTGCACAACTATCCCCATTGTTGGCGCACCGACGAGCCCTTGATCTACAAGGCGCTCAGTTCCTGGTTCGTCAAGGTGACCGACTTCCGCGATCGCATGGTTGAGCTCAACAAGGGCATCAACTGGATCCCGGGCCATGTGCGCGACGGGCAATTCGGCAAGTGGCTCGAGGGTGCGCGCGATTGGTCGATCAGTCGCAACCGCTTTTGGGGCGCGCCGATCCCCGTTTGGAAAAGCGATGATCCCAAGTTCCCGCGCACGGATGTGTACGGCAGTTTGGACGAGCTGGAGCGCGACTTCGGCGTGCGGCCCAAGGATTTGCACCGGCCCACGATCGATGAGCTGACGCGGCCCAATCCCGACGACCCCAGCGGCAAGAGCACCATGCGGCGCGTCGAGGATGTCTTTGATTGCTGGTTCGAATCGGGCTCGATGCCCTACGCCCAGCTGCACTATCCCTTCGAACACAAGGAGTGGTTCGAAGACCACTTCCCGGCCGACTTCATCGTTGAGTACATCGCCCAAACGCGCGGTTGGTTCTACACGATGATGGTGCTCTCGACGGCGCTCTTCGACAGACCGCCGTTCCAGAACTGCATCTGTCACGGGGTGGTGCTCGACGCCGACGGACAGAAGTTGTCCAAGCGCCTGCGCAACTATCCCGATCCCGAGGAAGTTTTTGATACCAAGGGCGCGGACGCCCTGCGCTGGTTCCTCGTGTCGTCAGCCATTTTGAACGGCAACGATCTTTCCATCGATCGCGACGCGCGCGCCATCGGTGAGGTGGTGCGCTTGGTACTCAATCCGATTTGGAACGCTTGGTACTTCTTCAGTCTGTACGCCAATGCGGATGGGTTGCGCGGCAACTTCCGCACGGATCAAACGGGCGTTCTCGATCGCTACATCCTGGCCAAGACGCGTCAATTGGTTGACGACTATGGCGGGGCCATGGATCGTTACGAGTTGGCCACGGCCTGCGCGGAGGTGCGCTCGTTCTTGGACGCGCTCAACAATTGGTACATCCGGCGCAGTCGCCCGCGCTTTTGGAAGACGGAGGTCGACCAAGACAAGCGCGACGCCTACGACACGCTGTACACCGTTCTGCATGTGCTTTGCCGCGCGGTCAGTCCGCTGCTGCCGCTATTGACCGACGAAATCTTCCACGGCTTGGCGAATAGCGGCAGTGTCCATCTGGCGGATTGGCCCGATGCTGAGCAATTGCCGCAGGATGCGGAGTTGGTGCAGGCCATGGATCGCGTGCGCGATGTTTGTTCGACCGCCCTTGGATTGCGCGAAGAGCACCGCTTGCGCGTGCGTTTGCCCTTGGCCTCGCTGACGATTGCCGGCGCGGGCGCCGCATCCCTCAAGGACTTTGCGGATCTCCTGCGCGATGAAGTGAACGTCAAAGACGTCAAACTCGAAAGCGACATCGGCGCCCTGGGCGAGTTCAACCTCAAGGTGAACGCGCGCTCGGCGGGGCCGCGCCTGGGCGGGAATATGAAATCCGTTATGGCCGCGGCGCGGGCCGGTGAATGGCAGCGCACGGACGAAGGCGGAGTTGAGTTGGCCGGGCAAACACTGCTGCCGGGTGAATTCGATCTGCAGCTGGTGCCGCGCGGGGCCAGTGAAGACGCGGCTCTTTCGGCGCTCTCTTCGGGGGATGCCCTAATCGCGCTCGATGTGGTAACAACTCCCGCATTGGAGCAAGAGGGGTTGGCGCGCGACTTGGTGCGCCAGATTCAATCGGCACGCAAAGAAGCTGACCTGCACGTTTCAGACCGTATCGAAGTTTGGGTCGATGGGCCCAATTCCTTGACCGAAGCCCTAGAGGCATTCGGCGCTTATATCTGCGAACAAGTCTTAGCCGACCAAGTCGTCGCAGAGTCCGCGCCTGGGGATGCAATCGCGAGCGTTGCCGACATGGGCGCGATCGGTGAGGCGCGGCTCGGCCTGCGCAAGCTGTAAAGCGCAAGCCAGTCCGACTCGCTCAGGCCCCAGCGGCGCGGGGACTTTGCGACACTTCTAACGACGCGGAGCATGGCCCATTGAAGCGGGCCTAATTGCGGCACTCTCTTTCGATGTGGCCACCGCGTTCCAGCGCGAAATGACCACGTTGCCAAGTTGCGTTGTCAGGCTGCGTTGTCAGGCTGCGTTGCTTGGCGGGGCCGTTGGAAAGCTCGGGCAAGCGAAGGGGACTCATTCGCCTCGTTCGCAATTCCTAGGCGCCGAAGATTGTCGCGAAGCTGTCTATCAGTCCCTGGGCCCAGGTGAAGACATCGCCAAGCCAGGTCCCGGCAAAGGTGCCCTCCGGGCCCCAGACAATGGGTTCTCCGTAGGGCTGGCCGCCTTCGGCGTAGGCGCCGCGCGACACGCCGCCGATTGCGATGTGGCCCATGGCGAGTCCCCCAAAGGCGAGCCAACCCAGGGCCATGCCGCCACCCGCGAAGACGCCGATGGAAATTCCGGCCAAGGTCAACAGGCCCAGGGCCATGCCTCCGAAACACATGACGCCCGCCGTCATGCCCCCGAAGGCAAATACGCCCAGGCCTCCGCCGCCGAAG
>JAJDES010000607.1 GCA_029259675.1 Planctomycetota bacterium | reverse complement strand
GGCTTGGCACAGGCGCAGGGGAAAGCGAATGCCGATGAAGGGAGAAACCAGAGCCAGGGCCCAGGCCGCCACCCAACGTCGAAATCTTCCGCGGGCGGGTTTGCCCTCCAACTCGAGCATCACTTCGCGCACGTGGACGATTTGCTCGACCAACTCCAGGTGCAGTTGATCGAGCACGCCTTTCAATTCGCGATCGCGGGCCATGCGTGCCAGGGCCGGATAGATGTAGCTGGCCCCGAACTCGGACCGCAGCGCAAAGCGCTGCATGTCCGTTAGGACGGCATCCTGGGGCCGATTGTCGGGCACGGTATTGGTCGCAAAATCTGTCCGCGAAGCGCGGAGCTAGCGTCGTGTGGAAAGGGCCGTTCCCATGCTCGCTTCGATCGCTCGCCGCTCGCGCGGGAACACGGTGCGCTCGTAGTAATCGCGCAGTTTTTGTCGCGAGGCGGGGTCGATGAATTCGGCCAGGGCTTGGATCACGGCTCCGCGCAAGCGGTAGTCGGGCTCATTGAGCAGGCCGGCCAAGTCGCGGCCCACGTCGTAGCGGGTCGGAACCAAAATGCCCAGTTGGGTCACGGCCGCCGCGCGCGCCGTCGGGTGGGCGGCGGGGTCCATGGCCCAACGCTCCAGGTGCTCCAGAGCTTTTGCTGAGCGAGTCTTGCCGAGCGTTTCCAGGAGGCTGGCGCGCAGGGTGTCGTGGGGTGAATCCACAAGGAGTTTGGAGACGAGCCACTCGACACTTTGGTCGGGTGCCGCGCTGGCCAACAACCTGGCCGCCGAGCCCATGGTTTTCCAACTGTAGCCGTCCTCGAAGGCCTTGCGCGCGAAGCCCGCCAAGCGCTCGTCTTGGCCGAAGCTGATCAGCGCTTCCAAAGCGGCCACGCGCACCTTGGCGCTGGGGTCTTTTTCCGCTGCTTGCGTCAGCTTGACGCGCGTTTGGGGACGCTTGATGCCAGTCAAGCCGGCGGCGGCATCGGCGCGGACGTAGGCGCTGGTGTCGAACTCGAGTCGATTGACGAGTTCGGCAACGTAGAGGTCGAGCAACTCGCTGCGGTTGGTTTCCTCGGCGCGTTTGGCCAGGGCGCGCACGGCGTCGCGGCGACCGTTCACGTCGTCGTCCTCGCGCGCAATCGTGAGCCACTCCGCATCGCGGCGGCCGATCCACTTGACCGTTTTGGGAATGAAGCTGTGCTTGTCGAAGCGCACCCACTCGGGCTTGCTTTCGACGGCGAACTCAAAGCTTTGCTTGCGTCGATCGAGCCAAACTCGGTGCAGCTCAGTACCGGCGCGATCGCGCACTTCGATTTCGACCGGTGTACGGAAAGCGGAGGGCGTGCCGCCCACAACCGATTGAATTTGCTCGACGTCCAACGTCATGAGCTGCTCGGTTTCGTTGTAGGTCCAACGCAAGCTGAACTCGGGAAAGCCGGGGCGCTCAAACCATTGCTCGAAGAACCAACCCAGGTCTTCGCCGGAAACGAATTCGGCCACTTGCCTGAAATCCTCGGTCGATGCGTTCTGACCGGCGAAGCGCTCCAGGTAGGTTTGCACGCAATCCTGGAAGGCATCGTCGCCCAGCACGTGCCGCAGCATGTGCAAGCGCGAAGCGCCTCCGGGATAGGTTTGTCCGCCGAAGAACAAATCCATCGGATCGCGGTAGATGCTGTGCACGGTCGGCCTGCGGTTCGCTCCCACGTCGCCCTTCATGTAGGACTCTTGGGTGTCGCGCATGCGCGCGCGGAACTCGTCGGTGCCGTAGGTCGCTTCGACATAGAGCAGCGACGCGTACACGGCAAAGCCCTCGTTGAGCCAGATGTGCGGCCAATCGACGCAGGTCACCAGGTCACCGAACCATTGGTGCGCCAACTCGTGCACGACCAAGCCTTCGGAGGAGCGATCGCGATCCTGGCGCTTGTCGCCCAGCGTTTGTTCGGTCAGCGTGCTGGCGCTGATGTTCTCCATGCCGCCGAAGGGGAAGTTTTCGACGCAGGCTTGGCTGTACTTGCTGAAGGGATAGGTGATGCCCGTGTACTCGGAAAGAAACTCGAGCGCGGGGATGGTGCTGTCAAAGTTGGTGGGGATGTACTTGGCGAAATCCTCGTCGGCAACGTAAAGCAGCTCAATGCCGTTCCATTCCTCGCGCACCACTTCAAACTCCCCCGCCACCAAAGTGGTTAGGTATGTCGGGTGCGCAAAATTCATGCGCCAGTGATCGGTGCGCCAGGCGCCGCCGTCGAGGGCATTGGGCGCGCGGCTGGAAGCTTCGGTTGCAATGAACTCGGTGCTCTCGACCAAATCGCCGGCTGCGATCGTGATCCAATTGTCGGGTACGGTGACGCGCAGTTCGCTGGTGGCGCGATCGGAGGGATGGTCCCAACACGGAAACCACCAACGCGCGTCTTCGCACTCGCCCTGGGTAAAGACCTGCGTCGGCAATCCGTTTTCGACGTCCACGAACCAAAGACCCTTGGCCGGCTGACCGCCGTAAGTCACGAGCACTTCGCCCAGGGAGCCGGGCGGCAAGGGACTGGCCAAGGTGATGCTCAACACGCCGTCCGCATGGGTATAGGCCAACTCGTTGCCTTCGGCATCGCTGATGGCCGTGACTTCGAGACCGAAGAGGTCGAGTTCGAGCTCGGTCAGGGCCACGTCACGCGGCAGGAAACTGACCAGACAGGTGCCCTCCAGGCTGCGCTCGGCCGGATCCACCAATAGATCCAGTGCATAGTGCTGCACGTCAAAATCGGAAGTGCGCAAATCGTGCACCGCCTCGGCGCGCGCGCGCTTGACGGGCGATTCAATGATCGCTCGCGGAAGCTGGCAGGCCGCCGTGACCAACAAGCCACAGGAAAGGACTCCGGCCAAGGGAGTCCACAGAGTGAACTGAGTGCCTCGGCGCGGGGTGCGGCCTGAGTTTGAACTAGAGCGACGGGACAAATGCTTCATGGTGCCTGGTGGTCTCGGTGTCGGCGCGCGCGTGCGCCGGTTTCAGTAGTGCGGAATCGTCGCCCCCACCCCCCCTGGCAAATGACGTGCAAGCCGCTTGGCAAGCGCCGGCAAGCGCCGAATAAGGACGTATGAAGGTAGCGCGCACTCCACCGATTGCGAGTTCGATTCAATTCGAGTCCCAGTGAAGAACGCCGCCGAAGCTTCCGTGCCCGAATCCTACCAAGGGCGGCGGGGCGACCCTACGCCGCAGCTTGGGTGTCGGTCGCAAGTTCCCAGGCGGCGCGCCGGCGGCGGATGCTTTCGCCGCCCGAACGGCAGTACTGAACTGACTATGTTGCGTGGGTTTTTTGGTCAGGATTCGGGCGCTTGAGGGGGCTGGACATGGAGCTGAGCAGCTGGGAAGAGCGCTTTGAGTGTGATCCGGCAACCGGGGGCCTATGCGGAGGGCCTGCTGCGCCGGCGCGAGGATGCAAGTTGATTGCACAGAAGCGGTTGTGTGTCTCCCAAGCGCCACAAACCCACGCAAGTTAGTCAGTATGGAATGGTTGTGATTTGCGACTCCCCCGCCGCCCCATTTGGGGCCTCGCGGCCCTGCCACCCGCGCCGTACTCCCGAGTCCCCGGCCGCGAGCCCGCCGCAAGGCCGCATCGAGGCCCCTATGGATCCTCGGCAAAGCCGATTGGGCCGCTGCTCCTGGGAGCTAGACTGCCCGGCCCCCAGCCATGAACGACCCAAGGATGCGCCGCAACAATACTGGTACGACCCCTCCGACCTGGATTCGGGGCTTTGCTCGGGCGAAAGCTCGGCGGGCTCGGTTTGCGGCCGCAATCACTTTGGGACTGGTCCTCGGCGGAGCTTCCTGCGGGGGCGCGAGCGAGGGTCCGCGCGGCGTGCTCCTGATCAGTGTCGACAGCCTGCGGGCGGATCACCTTTCGGCCTACGGCTACTCCAATCCGCGCAAGCCCGATAGGCGCACTTCGCCCTACCTGGACCGCATGCTGGCCGATCAGGGCGTGCTCTTTGAGCGCAACTATTCCAGCACCAGTTGGACCCTGCCGGCGCACATGTCGCTTTTGACCGGTCTGCCCAATGAATTGCACGGCGTGCGCGGGCTGCCCGATCGACTGAACGAGAATCACCGCCTGCTGGCCCAGGTTTACCGTGACGCCGGTTGGCGCACGGGCGGATTTTGGTCGGGACCGAACCTGCATCCGTTTTTCGGCTTTGCGCGCGGCTTTGAGCGCTACGTCGATTGCAGCAGTGTCGAAGTTGCGAGTGAGAAGCTCTTTAAGCCCAAAACCGAGGAGTCCTGGCTGGAAACCGTCGAGCTGCACGACCGCTCGCACGAGGGTGTCACCGGTCCGGCCCTGGTGCAGGCCTTTGGCGAATGGGTGGATGAACTCGGCGAGGAGGAGCGCTTTTTCGGCTTCGTGCACATGTGGGATGTGCACTACGACTTTCAGCCGCCGGCGGAATTCGACGTTTTCAGCAACCCGAGTTACCGCGGGCAAGCGCGATCGAGCCACTACCGCGATTTGGATTTGGAGCCGCCGCTGGATCAGCAAGATGCGATCGACGTGGCCGCCCTGCGCGATCTCTACGACGGCGAAATCCTGCACAACGACCACAACCTAGGTCAGATTCTGGGCAAGCTCGACGCCCGCGGTTGGCTCGATGACACCTTGATTGTGTTCACCGCCGACCACGGCGATGAATTTTTTGAGCACGACGGCAAGGGCCACAAGAATCACCTGTTTGAAGAGGTCGTGCGCGTGCCGCTGGTCATGCGCTGGAACGGCGAGCTGCCCGCCGGCAAGCGCGTCGGCGAAAGCGTCAGTTTGATGGATGTGGCGCCGACCTTGCTCGATCTCTGCAACTTGGCCGCACCCAAGGCTGTCTGGGGCCGCAGCCTGCGGCCGTTGCTCGAGGGCGCCTCCCTGCCCGAGCGCGCGATTCCCATGGAGCTTTCCTATCGCCCATCGGTCGAAATCATGCGCGCATGGATCCAGGGCGACCAAAAGGTGATGGATATTCCGCGCAAGGAAAAGCTGTTCATCTTTGATCTCGAAAAGGATCCCTACGAAAAGACTCCCGAGCTTTTGCTGCGAGATTCCTCCGATGCCCGCATTCGCGCGGCACTGAAAGATTGGTCGGAATTGGACGCGCAGGCGGCACGTGGCTCCGGAAGCGTGCCCGGCGAATTGCAGGGCGAAATGCCGGACGAGTTGATGGACGAATTGAACAAGCACGGCTACCTGGGCGAGGACAATGAGGCTCCAGGCTTCAAGGAGTTGCCCGAGGTTGGTGACTGAGCTCGCATTGACTGCGCTCCGCCGAATTGCACTTGTCCGACTCGCCCGCGGGCGCCGGACAAGTGTGCGTTCGCTGCGAACGGCACGAACCGGGGCGGGAGTCTTCAGCTCCGACTGCGTATCCTGCGCGCTGAGTTCACGCGGCTGCGGCCCCCGGCCCTGGTGCCCTTGAATTCAACCCGCGACCTCACCATGTCCAAAACCGCTTTCCAAAGCCCGCCCCGCCCGCTCCTGGCTTTGCTCGTGGCCAGCTTGGTCATGTGCGTTTTGACCATGGGCTTCATGCGCGACTACTGGAGCGGTTGGCAGCGCAATCGCATGGGCAAGTCGATCGAAGAGCAGCGCTTGAGCATGGGTTCGCGCCCGTCCATGCCCGGCGGCGGAGTAGCTTGGTTCGATCGCGGGTTTGTCGAAACCGTCGCGCGCCTCAAACGAACGGTACCCGAGGATGCACGCATTCTCGTCGAACCCAGCTCCGTGCTCGATCGCTCCGGCCGCGCGCGTTGGTACTTGTATTTGAATTACTTTGCCCACCCCCTGCGCTTTTATGTGCGTTTGCCGGCCGCGGCCAGCGGCACCTTGGTCGATTACGAGGGTTGGCTCGATCACCACATGCGCAAGACTTCCGCCACGGATCGGCTCGACGAAGCCGTCGAATTCGACGAGCGCGGAATCGACTGGAAGTTGCGCTTCGCGGTCACGCGCGATTTCGCCAAGCGCGAACTCGAACTGTTCAAGCGCGACGGTCCCCAATGGGTGCGCGTCCCCTTGGCGGTGCTCGGTCCCGCGCGCGGCCCCAAGCGCGGCGAGCAGCCCGTTGACGATGACGTTGACGATGATGTTGACGGTCAAGCGGCTGACGACGCAAGCTCATCCGCAAGTGAAGTCAACGCCGGCGACACCTCCGGCGAGACCGTTGAGTCGAGTGAGGATTCGCAATGATCGGTTGGGCAACAGTAGTCACCGCCCTGGCGGCTTGGTTGTGCGGCCTTTGGGTCATCGCGGTCCTGCGCCCCTCGCGCAGGCGCAGTGAACTCGAACGTCACGCCACCGCGCTCTTGGCCGGTATTGCCCTATTCACCATTGTCTATCCGAGCTTGGTGGCCGCCTTGGGTCCGCTTTCGATCAGCGCCGGACGCATTTGGATCGCCGCCTTGGCCGCGCCCGGATTGTTGTGCCTGCGCAGCTCGCGCAAGTTGCCGCTGAAGCCCGAGTATCCGCTCCAACCGCTCGGCATCATCGGTGCCCTGGGACTTGTGCTGTTGCTCGGCTTTTGCGCCTTTGCGGCCTTCTATCCGGCGACCATGCCGATGCATGTGTTCGACCCGGTTTATCACTTCGCCTACAAGGGCAAGTTGATTTTCCACGAGGGCTTCGGAACGGAAGCTTGGACCGATTTGGACGGCAAAATCGGTCGCGTGATGACGCACCCCAACTACGCACCGGGCTTTGCCTCCCTGTGCGCATTGGTGGGTCACGTGGGCGGGCGCTTCAATGAAGATGCCTTCAAAGCCCTATGTAGCGTCTTCGTGTTGGTTCCGACAGTTTGGCTGTGGGTCGCCCTGCGTCCGCGCGGGCGCGCCGCCGCATTCAGTGCCGCCTTGGCCTGGGTTTCCCTGCCGATCCTTTACTACCACAAGCTGCCCAACAACGCGGATCGCTGGGAATCGGTCTACGCCTTCCTCTTCGGCACCCACAGCGCTAAGGAAACCTTCCCGAACTCCGGCTTCGGACCCGCCGACGGACAGGTCTTGGACGGTGGAGCCGACTTGCCGCTCGCCGCCTTTGTCTTCGGCGCTTTTGTGCACCTTTGGCGCTGCCTGCGCGGCAACGGACTGAACAGCGACCGGGCCGATGTGGGCTTGGCCGGACTTTTCTTGGGCGCGGCGATTTGGACCAAGAACGAAGGCGGCGCCCTGTGCGCGGTCCTGGCCCTGGCCTTTGGGATTTCCGCACTCTGCCAGTGGCTATGGCGACGGCAACGCGCCGGCGACAATGAGAGCGGTCCGAAGATTTGGGCGGCGCTGCCGATTGTATTGGTCGTTGCCCTCCTGTCGGCGTCGACTTGGTTCAGCATCCGTGCCGACATCCCCTCGATCGACGAAAATTACCCCGAGCGCCTAACCGTCGCGGGTTTGAGCGAACACTCCGATCGAGTTTTCGCCGTCGCCTACGCCCGCGAGGACAGCGCTCAATTATTGACACGCTTGCCCGGCTTCCACGTCTCGGAAGAGATGGGCGTCATTCAGGTTTACCTCGAGACCTTCGGGCATGTGCTGCGCTGGAATCTAATCTGGCCCCTGTTCTTCGCGGCAACCCTTTGGAGTTTGATCAGTCCGCGCCGCTTCCTGTCCCATCCCGCAAGTTGCGCGGCGTTAATGGTGCTTGGAGCCTGTGCGCTCTACGCCTTGATCCTGACCGTCACTCCTTGGAATCTGACCGTCTTGCACCTGACCGTCATCCCCGGGCGCCTGATCTTGCACGTGGTTCCGATCGCGATCCTGGCTTCGATCGCCATGCTTTGGCCGGCCGCCCCAAAGGCGAGCGACGACGGGGAACAACGGGAAGAGAACGCAAAACCTTTGGCGCAAGAACCGGTGCCCGTAGCGCTTGCAACTGCGGACGAGCCGGGGACTGCGCCCGCGGAATTCCAAGGGGAGCAAGCCTGAGGGCGCGATGGACTTCCTTTTGGAATGCATCGGTTTCCCCCCGAACACGGACTTTGAAGCCCTGGCGCACAAAGTGGCCGAGCAGGGTGAACCGGCTCCCTGGCGCGGACCGGCCGGTGTGCATCGGCAACTGAGTCTCGGCAACGGGTTGGAGTTGCATCTCGATCGCGAAGAGGGCCAGGACTTTCACAGCCTGTGGCCCACATTCCGCAGCAAACAACGCCTGCGCGTCGCCCTGGAAGAATTGCGCAGGTTGCCCGACTCGCCTTTCGATGCGCTTTTGATCGGTTGTGCCAATCCCCCGTCGCTTGAGCCCGACAGCTTTGAGGGTCAGCAGTACATGCTCACGACGAACTTGCACGACAGGCGCCGCATACCGCGCAAGTTGCAGAAGGGTCATGTGCTCGCCGTCAGCATCTGCGGCTTCGCCTTGGACGTCTCCTATTGCGGACCCAATGAATATGTGCGCGATCAGGCCTACTTGGACCGGCCGCGCGGTGCGTACTTGGCTCCCCTCGGCGGCGAAGAGGATCCCGGCGGCTGCATGGATCTTTCCCTGCGCGTGCGCGAGGTGCGCCACCTGATCAATCCCATCAGCGGCGTCCCCGTGGATCTAATCGAAGCCGATGCACCCGGTCGCCCGCTGCAACTTTTTGTCAGTCCGTGGCAATTGGCCGAGGACGACTTGCAAGCTCCGCGTCCCGGTTGGCGCATCGAAGGCAGTTTCTTATTCAGCGGCCGCGTGGCCGGCGGCTTGCCCTCGGCGACGGAACACCTGCGCCGCAACTTCGGATGAGCACGCCCGAGCGCCCAGTTGCCAAGAGCCCGTCCGAGGAGCTCCCCGCAAAGCAGACCTCTGTCCGTGTTGGTTGGTCGCTATTCGTTTTCGGCCTGAGCCTGGCGTTGTTCCTCGTGCATGCCGCACCCGGCTTGACCTTCGAAGATTCGGGTGCACTGGCCACAGCCGCCGCCACCTCAGGCGTACCCCATCCACCGGGCTACCCCCTGTGGACCTTGCTCGGCCGAGCTTGGATTGCGTTGCTGTCGCCCGCCGGCTTTGAGGTCGCGCGTGCGCTCAATTTGCTTTCTGCCTTCTGCGCCGCGGGAGCCGCGGGACTGTTGACCCACACCATGTTGCGCTTGGGCAGCCGACCCGGCGCCGCCGTGGCCACAGGGCTCCTGGCAGTCGCATCGGCTACCTTTGCAGCCCAGGCTGCGATCACGGAGGTGTACGCGCCCGCGGCCCTGCTTCAAGTGGCCCTATTGTGCACTGCTCTTACGGCGCGCAAGCCGTTGCGCAAGGCCTGCTTGCTGTTCGGACTTTGCCTTGCGGCACACCAAGCTTCGCTCTTAATGGCGCCGCTCCTGTTGTGGGCTTGGTTGCGCGAACGCCGCGCCGGAAGCCGGGGAATGGCGCTGGGCTCCTGGGCCATGCTGCTGCCCGGACTTGCGCTGTACGCCTACTTGCCAATCGCCGCCGCCCAGGATCCCGCGCTCAATTGGGGCGAAGTCACCAGTTTGCAGGCCTTTTGGGAGCATGTATCGCGGGTGCAATTCCGAACGGGAATCGAGCGCGTCTGGGAAAACCAACTTGGGTTCCTGTTGGAGCAAATGGTGGGGCAATGGCCCTTTGCCCTACTGCTTAGCGCGCTGTGCTTGGCCGCATTTCGCAGCAGCATTCCGCGCGCAGCCCTCAGCCCCATCTGCCTGTGCACCTTGAGCCTGGCGCTCGGCTTACTGTGGGGAGTCAATTACCCACTGGGCGACCCGGCCGCCAAGGCGCGACTTGCGGGAAGTTACACGCCGCTGATTCTTTGCGTGTCGCTGTTGTGCGGGCTCGGGCTGTCCGGCCTGGAAGTCCGCCTGGGACAACGCCTGCGAGCCCGTTCCGCTTCTGCCGTTGTTTTGGTCGCGACCTTGCTGGCCTGCGAACTTGGCGGTCCACAAACGCTTCGCAACGAACGCGATAAGCGCCGCGACAACTTTGCGCAAGAGTTTGGAGTCGAAGTTCTCAATGCCTGCCCGAAGGACGCCGTCCTGATCATCAATCAACTGGGGTTTAGCGACGTGACGCATTTCCCCCTGCTCTACCTGCAAGAGGTGCATCAGCTGCGGCGCGATGTCTTGATACTCAATCGCGATCTCCTGCCGCTCGCTTGGTACCAAGAGCAACTTGCCCGGCGACATCCGGAATTGCTCATCGCCCTCGAGCACTACGCCCTGGTGCGGCGAGAAAACCCCAAACTCCAAATCGATCCGCGCGGACGGCGCATTCTGAACACGGTCTTTTTCCATCAACTGTTCGAGCAAAGTTCCCGGCCGATGGTGTTTTTGGACAAGCCCAGCGAACGCTTGTTGGGCGAACACTTCGATGTGCAACCCGGCCGAGTGCTGTGGCACTTGCATCCGCGCAGCGCATCCCCTGCGGCCATCGATGGACCCGCGGCCGGCGAGTGGTTGCCCGAGATGGATCGCAACCCTTGGACCCAACACCTGCGCGAGTTGGCCCGCCGTCGAGATCGCGCGCGAGCCGTGGAGTTGGAAACGGCCGGCCTGCACGAACGGGCCGACGAGCTGCGACGGCTTTGGAATCAGCTGTAGCTTCACGGCAGCAACCCGAGCGGACCGGTTTCCCCGCCCGGCCCGATTATTCGGCCTCGCTACTCGGGTGAAGGAACCGAATCAGCCCGGGGTCTTGGAATTTATGCAGATTGGCGGTTGAAGAATGAGCCCGTCCACGCCCCCTGAATGGCCCTTATCGGCCTAATGGCTGGCTCGGGCCCCTTGCGATTAAATTCATAATCCAGATCAGCATGCGGGTAGTATGCGCATATATACTTAGGCCTCACATTCCGTGCATTCGCGGCGAGTGACCCACTGGTTTCAACCACCATCGAGCCATGCCCAACGACTTTGAGGTTCAAAAAGCACGCCGTCAGGCCATTAGCGAATTGATTCGCCAAGGCGCCGTGTCAACCCAGTCCGAGTTGGTTAACGGATTGCAATTGCGCGGCTTTACCGCCACGCAATCGTCGGTTTCAAGGGATTTGCGACATCTCGGTGTGGCCAAAGTTGCGGGCGCCTATGTGCTGCCTGCAACTTTCCTTTCCGCGGAAGAAAGCGCGCGCAACGGAGGGCTCGACAGCGTGGAGTTGTCGCGTTGGGTGCGCAGCGTGCAAGCCGCCGGACCGCACCTGATGATCGTGCGCACCGCCGTCGGCGCCGCACCCCAAGTGGCCGCCTCCTTGGATGCCAAGGGCTGGCCCGAAATCGCCGGCACGGTCGCGGGGGACGACACCATTTTCGTGGCGACGGAGGGCAAAGCGGCCCAGTCGCGCGTCGCCAGACGCCTTTTTGATGCGGGCGGCCCCGCTCCGGCCCTGGGCTAGGGCTTCTCCCAGCGGGAAGCGGGCGCGGAGTTCACGGCCGCACAAAAGCGAGCGCGCACTGCGGCTCGACACTTTCGGCCGTGCATGGAAGCTACTGGGCGGACGGGATTTTGAGCCGGCTGGGCGCAAACCTGCGAGGCGGCAAGGATTCAGCTCGCACGCGGCAATTGCAGCTTTTGGGTGAGCTTGTCAGGATCTTTACCCGCCCAGGGAGGAAAAGCCCCCCTATTCGACCACGTGATCCTTTCAGGAGTCCCCA
>JAJDES010000606.1 GCA_029259675.1 Planctomycetota bacterium | reverse complement strand
CCGAGATCTCGTACCACCAGAACCGGCTCGTCTTCTGCCGGTAGAGACGCCCGTCTCCGCGCGCCATCGCCTAGCGCCCCCTACCGGTAGCCAGGTAGCGCTGAATCCCCAGCCGCGAGAACCGAAGCGTCCTCGTCCCGACTCTCCGCGTGAAGGGCAGCTTCTTGGCGTGACGGTAGAGCCACCAGGGACCGACGCCCAGGAGCGGCGCCGCCTCCTCGACCGTCAGGAGTTCGTCCTCCACCGCCACGGCCTGGCTCGACAGGATCTCGCCCACGCGCTGCGTAGCGGCCGTGAGGTGGGCCATGACGGCCGGCAGATCCTCGGGGGGTAGCCTCTCGATAGCCGCGAGGTCCGGAAGGACCTGCTCAAGGTTCTCAGGGTGCACACCCAGCGTAGACCCCGAAGCTCGGAGACTCGCAATACCCCGATTGAAAGAAAGTTGGGCGCGGTGTCGGCGCGCGCCGTTTCCTGGGGCGTGGTCGCGCCCGCATCGTGGTAGATGCGCTCTTCGACAACCGTTCCGTCGACATCGTCTGCTCCGAAGGAAAGCGAAGTTTGGGCAATCGCCAGCTCCATCAGGATCCAGTAGGACTTGATGTGATCAATATTGTCGAGCATCAAGCGCGCGACCGCGATCTCGCGCAATTCATCCAGCGCCGTCGGACCCGGCGAAAGTTCGCCCCACTCGTTGTTTTCGGGATGGAATGAGAGCGGAATGTAGGTTTGGAATCCGCCCGTTTCATCCTGCAGCAGTCGCAGCTTGTTCAAGTGATCCAACTTCTCGTCCACGGTCTCAACGTGGCCGTGCAACATTGTGCAGTTGGAGCGCAGCCCGGCGTTGTGCACCTGGCGCGCAATGTCGAGCCACTCATCACCGTTGATCTTGAGCTTGTAACCCTCTTCGTGAATGCGCGCGGCAAACACTTCGGCGCCGCCGCCCGGGCATGAGCCCAAGCCGGCTTCCACCAAATCGGCCAGGACCTCCGACATGGGTTTGCCTGCGACCTTTTGAATTTGATCCAATTCGACCATGGTGAAGGCCTTGATGTGAATCGAAGGCTTGGCGGCCTTCACGGCGCGCAAAAGGTCGAGGTAGTACTGGTAGGGGATCTTGGGCCAAACGCCGCCGACCATGTGCACTTCGGTGACGGGGTCCTCAAGGTGCTCGCGAATCTTGGTTGCGGCCTCTTCGGGACTGAACTGATAGCCGCCCTCTTGACCGGGCAGGCGGTCAAAGGAGCAGAACTTGCAGAACTTGTTGCAGTAGTTCGTGTAGTTGATGTGCTGGTTGACGTTGAAGTAGGTGCGATCGCCGTGGTGCTTCTCGCGCACCCAGTTGGCCAATTCGCCTAGCACATGCAGGTGCGGAGTTGCGTAGAGCGCGCGACCGTCCTCAATGCTCAAGCGTTCTTCCGCGAAGACCTTTTCGGCGATGGCTTCGAGTCCCGCAGCTTTAGCGCGCGCCAGAATGCCCGCTTCGAGCTCCGAGTTGCGCTCCAACGTTTGCACGGCACTCATTGCACGCCTCCCGCAGCTGCGCGCTGCGCCGCCAATTGACTGGCGGCCTCTTCGCGATTGGCCGGGCTGACTTCACCGTCAAAACGCTCGTCCACGATGCCGTACCAGGAATTGCGACGACGGGGCAGGAAGCCCGCACCCTCGATCATGCGCTCCACAGTTTGGATCGAAGCCAAGTTGAAGCAGCCGGCCGCGCTGACCACATTTTCTTCGAGCATGGTTCCGCCGAAATCGTCGCAGCCGAAGCGCAGACTGACCTGGGCCATTTTCATGCCTTGGGTGACGTAACTGGTCTGCATGTGATCGAAGTTGTCGAGCACGATGCGCGCCAGCGCCTGCACCCGCAGCCAAACACCATGGGTCGTGCGCGTGGGATAAAGCTCCTGCTCGGGCACTCCGTCAGGTTGCATATTCCAGCAGGCGAAAGCGGTGAACCCCCCGGTTTCGTCTTGAAGATCGCGCAGACGAATCAGGTGCTCGACCCGTTCCGCCGCGGTCTCCACGTGTCCGAACATCATCGTCGCCGAACTGCGCAGGCCGGCTTCGTGAATGCGGCGGTGGACTTCCAGCCAGCGATCGGTGGTGGCCTTCTTGGGAGCAATAATCTTGCGCACGCGCTCGACCAACATCTCGGCGCCCGCACCGGGCACGCTGCCCATGCCGGCTTGCTTTAGGTCGGCTATGACGTCCTCAACCGGACGCTTGTCGAGTCGGCTGAGATGATCGAGTTCGGGGGCCGAAAGAGCGTGGGCGTTGACATTGGGAAAGCGCTCGCGCAAATCGCTGAGCATGTCGCACCAATCGGCGGTTTTGATGTAGGGGTGATGCCCGCCTTGGATCAACATCTGGCGCCCGCCGATTTCGTTCAGCTCGCGCACCTTCTCAATCAGCTCTTCGCGCGGCAGGACGTAGGCGCCGTCGGCATCGGGCCTGCGATAGAACGCGCAGAAGCCGCAGTCGGTGATGCAAACGTTGGTCGGATTGATATTGCGATCGACGATGTACGTGACAACCGGCTCGGGGTGCTTGCGCATGCGCACGAGATCCGCCAAGCGTCCGAGGGTGTTCAGGTTGGCGCGCTCGTGCAAGAGCAGCGCTTCCTGGGCATCGATGCGCTGACCGTCTTCGACCTTGCGCACAATCGGTTCCAAGAGAGCCGCGCTTTCGCCGCGCACGCCGCTGCTTGCGAGGGGAGCTTCCCAGGCGGAATTTGAGGAAGCGGGCGCCGGCGGACTGGACGCAGCCCCCTGGGGGCCATTTTGACCTTTGGCGGCCTTCGTACTCGGGCTGGGATTCATGACTGGGCTACGCAGGTGGGGTCCGGTGGAGCGCTGCGCCGGTGCAGGATTATACGCAGCAGTGGCCCGTAGGGATTCGCTCTCAGCGCCCCTCGAGGTCGATTTCTGACAACTCTTCAATCACGACCAGCACTTGATCGGGTTCCGCCCGCTCGGGCGGCCTGAAATGATCGACCAAAATGCGCCGTTCGGGGAAGCGCAGCTCGGCCCAGGCCTGCAGGGATCGCACGGTCAGAATTCCCGCGCCCCCGACGCCGATGCCGTCGGAGCGGGGCTTGATTTGAGTCGGCATCGAGCCGACGGACAGGCGCGTGCCGTCGGGAGCTCGCTCAATTCGCTGTTCGAGTTTTTGTAGGAAGTGCCGCATGCGCCGATCCGCGCTGCGCCAGGTGGCGTCGTCGCGCACAAGGGGCGCGAAGCGAGCTCCGTTTAGGGCCACGATCAGACCGAGGGCCGCAGCTCCGGCCAGGAGGGGATGTTCGAGAACTCGCCGGTCCTTGAGGAGCCGCCAACCGGCACAAAGCAAGGCGCCCAGGGCCAGTGCGAAACCAAATGCCGCTTGGTAGCTGTACCAAGGTTGGTAGGCGCCGGGCACGGCGTGGGCGGTGGACATGGCCAGGGACCAAAGGAGGCCGGTGGCTCCGGCGATGCGCAGCGGGCAATTGCCGCAGGCTCGATTGGCGCTGACAAGCAGGAACACGGCTAATGCCAAGAGCGCGCACCAAAGAGCGAGCGTGAAGCCGTTCGGCTCGCCAGTGGCTTGGGGCCAAAGTGCGCTGTGCATGATCGCCCCCGCAACGCTCGGATTGAAACCGACACCTTTGTGGGTCGGCCCTCCGAGCCCGCCCAGAACGTGGGCGCGGGCCGCGACCACGGCCAGCAAGGCGATGGCGATGCCAGATACCGCGACAACGGTGTGCAGCGCGCGCGCTCCGAGTTCCCGACGACTCGATCGCATCCAAACCAAAAGGGCCGCAACCCCGCCCCAAACCAAGGCCGGCTCCTTGGATAGCATCGCGCACAGGCCGAACAGGGCAGCCGTCCAATTCGGTCGCAGGCCGGCGCGATTGTTTTCTTTCAAGAGCGCCCACAGCCCCAGAGCCATGAAGGCGGCGACCATGCTTTCGGGCCGCCTGGCCACGGCGGGCAGTGTGTCACTGAGCGCGGGATTGAGCGCGAAACACGCGGCGACCAAGGTGGGGGCCAGGCTGCCGCCCAGAAGTCGTTGCGCCAGCAGGAAGATGGCGGCGATTGCGATCGCAAACCAAAGCAAGCTGTGGAATTGATAGCCGCGCGCGTCGCGCGTGGCGAAGAGCTGCGCATCCAGGGCCACGGTCAGTCCATAGAGCGGGCGGTAGTAGGTCTTCTTGAAAGTGTCCTCCATCAGCCGCTCCGTGAAGAGCGAGCCGATGTCGCCGGCGGACTCGACCTGGGAGGTCAGGACGATCGGGTAGCTGTCGTGGGCCAGAAAACCGAATTTGAGTTGCTCGCGATGGGCAAAGAGTCCCAGCGCGACCACCAGCAGGATTCCGGCCCAGGCCCGGGCTGTGGCGCGTCCCGAATGGGCCCTGCCCGGATTGAGTGCAGGCTCGACGGAACCCGCTGCTGCGGGCTGGTTGGGACCGGAATTGTCTTCCATGGGGCTGAGCGGCAAAGATTCGCCGCGGTCAGGTTGGGAATCCTAGCTCGGATCGGAGCGAAGCTCCCGACTCCCTTGGACATGGGCACCATTCCAAGCGTCGGGCGGCACCTGATCGGGCAAAGTGGGTTGCGGCCCGCAAAGCGGAGCTGAGTGTGCACCTGCCCGCATTTGTGGCGCGAACTCTGCCCGCAGTCGGGCTAGGCTGCGCATTCCATGGAATTTCTCGGCCGCCTATATCGAAGCGCGCAGGGCGCATGCATCTTGAGTTGCGCCGTGTGGGGCGCGGGTTGCGGAGCGGCTGCGGAGGATCCGCCCAATATCCTGCTCGTGGTTTGGGACACGGCGCGCTCCGATCACCTCAGCCTCTACGGCTACGAATTCGAGACGACGCCCTTTGTCGACGAGTGGGCCAAAGATGCTCGGGTGTACGAAGATGCCGTCTCGGCCGCCGGCTCGACGGTTCCCTCGCACGCCTCGATTTTTACGGGCTTGCTGCCCAGCGAGCACGGCGCGAACAACGACCACAAGTTCCTGGACGACCAGTTTGCGACCCTGGCCGAGTGCCTTTCCAAGGGTGGCTACGACACCTATGCCTGGGCCGCCAACCCGCACATTTCGGCCGTCCACAACTTCGATCAGGGCTTCGACCGGGTGGAGCATCCCTGGGATGAGCGCTGGATCGCTCGCGCGCAAAAACTATTGCGCCGCAAGCTCGATCCAACCGACAGCAGTTCGGAGTTGCCCGAACGCATTCGCGAAGGTTCCGGTCGCAGTTGGGACGTCAAGGCCTCGGGCAATCTCGCCCGCGAAGCCCTGGGCCGTTGGTTGGAGCGGCCCAAGCGCGCCGCCGGGCAAAAGCCTTGGTTCGCTTTCATTAACTATATGGAAGCCCATCGGCCCTTCATCCCTTCGCGCAAGTTGCGCCGCGCCCTGATGACGCCCGAGCAAGTGGCCGCCTCCTATACGGTCGACCGCGGCTGGGAAAGTCTGTGGAGCTTCAACTTCGGCTTGCACGAGTACAGCGAGGACGAACTCGAAGTGATGGAGCGTACGTACGACGCGACATTGCTCGAACTCGACGGACTCTTCAAAGAGCTGTTGGACGACCTCGAAGCGCGCGGCGAACTGGACAACACGGTGATCGTATTGACCGCCGATCACGGTGAGCACCTGGGCGAGCACCACCTTCTGGATCATCAGTATTCGCTGTATGAGGGGCTGCTGCGCGTGCCGCTGGTCGTGCATTACCCGCGCGTGTTTGGGGCCGGGCGCGACACGCAACCGGTCAGCACACCGGATATCTTCCCGACGCTGCTTGAGTTGGCCGACCAGCCCTTGCCCGCCGGCAGCAGCCGTCGCTCGCGGAGTTTGTTGCAGGGCGGCAGCGGGAGTTTGCGCGTGGCCGAAATGTTGGCAACTGCTGGATCACCGCTCGCGACCGTTCGCGACTTGCACCCCGATTTCGATTCAACGCCCTGGGAACGCAGCCTGCGCGCCATCTATCGCGGTGACGAAAAGCTGATTTGGGCCTCGGACGGAAGGCATGAGACCTTCGATGTGAGCGCCGGCGGCGAATCAAAATTGGAAGCGGGGGCCGAAGACCTGCGCGATCAACTCTTGGCCGAACTTGCGGGGGTGCTTGCGGAGCTGAAGGCCTTCGAGGGCACGGGCGAGCTGCCCACGCTTACCGCAGAGGAGCGGAAAAGGCTCGAAGCCTTGGGCTACTTGGGAGATGAGGACGATTCGACTGCTCTTAAGCAGCCGTCTGAGGAGTCGGGTGCGCTTAACGAGTTGGATGGAGACAACAAGCATGCGAGCGGTGCCGGTGGAAACAGCGCCGGGGGCGAAAGCGACGATGGAGAGCGGGATTGACCGAAGCGCGTTCAAAACAGGTCGCCAAGGTTGCCTGGGCTGTGTTCGCACTGGCTCTCGCCCTGCGCTTGGGAGCGGCTTGGTTGGCGCGCGACGCCAAGCCTGTCTTTGACGAACGACTGTATCCCGCGCGAGCCGAAGCTCTCCTCGATGGTCAAGGCTTCGTGGGCTCCTACCAAAGTTGGGTGCGCCACCCGGGCTTGCCGTTGGCGGAAGCCCCCCAATACCTGGGAGCGTGGCAACCCCCGGGCTACACAGTGTTCTTGGCGGGAGTCTTCGCTGTTACGGGTCGCAGCTTGTTGGCGGCGCGAATGATTCAAGCATTGCTTGGGGCAGCCGTGGTCGCCTTGCTGGCCGCAATGGCCGCGCGCATGGCGGGCAAAGAGAAGGCGTTGCAAGCTGCTTGGTGCACGGGCTTACTCGCGGCGGTTTACCCCAATCTGATCGCCTTCTCGCACCTGTTTTGGTCGGAAACCCTTTTCATAGCGCTGTTGATGGGCGGCCTGGCCTGTCTTTGGAATTGCGATCAAGTGCCGGGGGTGAAACGCAGCTTGCTGGCGGGGCTGTTGCT
>JAJDES010000605.1 GCA_029259675.1 Planctomycetota bacterium | reverse complement strand
TTTAATGGTGGGCTCCGGATCCTTGAGCACGGCCGGGTGGGCCATGGTGGTTTCGGTCAAGACCTTGATGGCCAAATCGATGTCGTCGTCGTAGCCGATGCCGACGGTGAAGTCGACGCGGCGAGTTAAGTTGGCCGACTTGTTGGTGATCACTCCGCCCCAAATCAAACTGTTGGGGACAATCTCCACCTGGTTGTCGGGCGAAGTGAACGTGGTCGAAACCAGGCTCATCGAGGTGACCTTGCCGGTTACTCCGCCGCCGCTGACCACATCGCCTACGTCGTAGGGGCGGTAAAGCAACAGCATCACACCCGAAGCGAAGTTGGAGAGCGTGTCCTGAAGGGCGAAACCGATGACGAAGCCAAAGACAGCTAAGCCGCCGATGACGGGTCCCATGTCAATGCCGAAGCCGCTGTTGAGGGCTATGACCAAACCCAACAACAAAGTCACCTTGCGGGTGATCGTCAATGCGAAGGTGTTCAGCAAGTTTGACACCTTCAACTTGCTCGAGCTTAGAGCCTTGCCGACGATGCGTTCCAAAATCCCGGCAATTACGCGGAACGCAAGAAGTATGATTGCGAATTTAAGTAGGTTGAACGCGATTCCAGGACCGTTTTCGATTACGGCTTCCTTGGCGGTCGATGCCCAGCCTTGAACAATGCTGGCAATCGCGCCGACATCGACGTTGTCTAGTGTCAAGCCGGTGTGCTCGATTATGAAAGCGTTCTCGTCCGTAACGTCTTCACCCAACTCGCTCAAGGCGTTGACGGGGATTTGCATCCGCTTGCCCATGGCCGTCAATTCCGCCTTAGCTTCGACAATTTCCTCGGCCTTGGCCTTGGCATCGTCACCGGACAGCTTGTCACTCTCTGCCTTGAGCTCCGCGATGGTCTCGAGCTGAGCGTCCATCTTGGCGCGCCATGTGGAGGCGAGCGCATTCAAGGCGGCGGTGTCGGAACTTACGGCCTCAACCTTCTCTTGGACTGATTCTACAGTGGGAAGCTCGGACCCTTCCTGTGCAGCTAAGGGCAGGGCCGCTGAAATAAGCAGCCCCAGGATCATGAATAGTTTGCGCATAATTGCTGTTCGTTTATGAATCGCTAATGGATGGCGGCGCCCGATGCGGAATGGGGTCTCAACGCTAAAATTCGCGGCGCTTCGACACTCTAGCGTTTGGAGCTTTTTCGCGCCTCATCAACCGAGCCCTTTGCGTCGCCGGCCCCGAAAATCCCGTCTGCCGCAGCCGTTGATGTTCGACCTGAGCCAACGGCCGTCTCGCGGATCACACGTTCCGCTGCTACCCCTACGAATCCCAATGGGAGCCCCAAAACCATGATTCCGCCGTATCGATCACTCCTGCCAAGCGTGGGGGGAAGAGCGAGTTCCCGCAATCGGGTTGCTAATTCGTGCAGCGTTGCCAAGTTGCGATCGCGAGCCGGAGCGCTCCAAGTTGCATTGTGGGTGGCGCTCCTGACTGGCGCGACGGGCTGCCGCGCAGCGCAGCCCTTCGCGACTGAAATGCGAGCTCTCTCACATCAATTGATCGAGCAAGAGGCGCCGGCTGCCTTTGAGTCGGCAAGCTTGGAGAACGCCGTCCTGTCCAGCCGTGGAGTCATGCTGCGACCTGGCCCATGGCAGGTTGCTCCGCATGCATCTTCAGCCGCAGTTACGACCGCCGAACTCGATGCTCCAAGGCCTTTTCGCGAAGCCCTCATCGCGTGGAACGCAAGCGTGCCCGGCGCAGCGAAATTGCTGGTGGAAGTGCGGGTGCGGCTTGCTGTTGATCAACGCTGGTCGCCTTGGGTTTACGTCGGACAGTGGGGCACCGGACCCCCTTGGGAGGGATCGGTTCAATTGCCGACAGAATTTCCAGCCGGATTCCCAGCGGGTCGAGTGGATGTGGATTTCCTCACATGCGAGGCGGACTTGGATCGAGTTCAAGTGCGTTGTTCGTCGCGCAGCTTCGAATCGGGAGTGCGCTTGGATCGCATCACATTGTGGCTGACAGGTCTAAGGGGAACTCGCAACACGGGTAGTACGGATTCGCTGGTGCCGTCAAACAATGCGAATCGGCCGCAGGGGTTGGCAAGAGAAGTGATGAGTTCGCCGATCGTTGTGGGCGCGCGCTCCAATGAGTGGGAGATTCCCGTTCCTGTCTTGAGCCAACGCCTGCTACCGGGCGATTTGCCGCAGCGCGCCTGTTGCCCCACTTCCGTGGCGATGCTCGTGGGTTATCAAACTGGAAATACCCCCGATGTTGTCGATGTTGCGCGGGCGACGTACGACAAGTTGAACGACATTTACGGCAATTGGCCCAATGCCATCCAAACGGCGTTCCAGTTCGGCGTTCCCGGTTACCTGCGACGCTTTGACGATTGGGACAGCGTCTTGAATGAACTTGCAGCGGATCAGCCGCTGATCATTAGCATTCGAGCCGAGGTCGGTGAACTCACGGGAGCTCCCTACGCGGAGACTACCGGCCACCTCCTCGTGCTGCGTGGATACGATCGCCACGGCAATTTGATCGTCAATGACCCGGCGGCTGCGACGCTTGCGGGTGTCAGGCGTATTTACTCGCGCGAGGACCTGACCCGCGTTTGGATGGACAAGGGCGGGCTGGCCTTTGTGCTTACGAAGCCTGAAGGCTGAAGCCCCAGGGGTCGCCGGCGTTTCGGGGTTCGCTTGCGCAGTGGCGCCCGTGCCGATTGCTTGGGGTGCGCGCCCGCAATGATGTGCTTTAACCAAAAAAGCCCCAGCTTCCTGATGGGGAGGCTGGGGCCTTGGTTCTCGTTGCCGGCTTAGAACAGATTCGAGAGCAGGACGACTGCCGTCGGATTGGACAGGTAGAAGGTGTCGTCGCCGAAGTCGTAGTAAGCGGGCTGAATGTTGACATTGACAACATTGAAACCAGCCAGGGAAAGCGGGAAGGCCAACTGCTTGACGCCGTTCGCCGGAATGAAGCCCTGTGAGCTGCCGAAGGTCGGAAAGTTGTTGAACAGCATTCCGAAGATTGCGGGCCCTTGGAAGTAAAGGGGATTTTGGTCGAAGCCGAAGCGGAAGAAAATCAAGTCACCGGGCTCGCCCATGAAATTGATTACCGCCATCTCGCCGTGGCGCACTGGCGAGTTAGCCGTTACCCAGCGCGCTTCTTCGTTGACGGTTTGGTTGGTTCCCGACTCGATCAAAACGGGCAGTCCGGGGAAACCGTCGTTGCAAGTTGTTCCAAAGACCAGGTCCACGCCGGCCATTCCGCCGATCCCGTTGCTTTGGGTGCATTCCTGCAAAACGACTTGGGGGCCACCGGAAGATAGCCTTACGCCGGAACCGCCCGAGCCACCATCGGAGCAGCCGAGGAAGCCTGCGCCGACGCCGCCGTTGCCCGCAACGAATTCGCTGCCTGTGGCGTAGACGAAGCCTTGATCAATTTGCAGAGCAGCTCCGCCGTCCGAGCCAGGCGTGTTTAGGTCGGGACCAGCACCGCCGTTGCCGCCGCGCAATTCGGAGTCGAACAGGTAGACGGAGGAGTTTTCGATTTCCAGACCGAGTCCGGCTTGAGCACCACCGAAGGCGGTGTTGGTGCACTTGATCTCGCAGCGTACGAAAGTGACTGCTGAGCAATCCGTGACGCGGGTTGAGCTGCCAAATCCGAACAGAAGCGTCGGGGCGAGCGCGGCGCAATCCTGCAACAGAATCGACCCCTGGTTGTTTTCGAGGATCAGCGAGGGGCCATTCAGGGTTTCCTGAATGGTCATGTCGATCAAACTGAGGTCTTGGTTGGGGCCCAAGTTCTGAATGATGACTTGCCCGCCAACAACTACATTGGCTCCGGAATCAGCAGTGATGGTCAAACCCTTGCTGGTGGTGAATCCCAGGTAGTTGCCGCTGTGGACGAGGATCGTGTCCCCGGCCGAAGCGAAGTTGATCGCCGATTGAAGGTCGTTGAAATTCCCAATGTTCGGGTCCACGACCACGACGGCTTGTGCAGAGGCGTGTGTCGCTCCAAGCGCCAGAAAGGCGGCCAGGGCGGATATAAGGGGGAGGCGCGGTGCCATTGGTGTGTCTCTTGTTGGGTGTGATTGCAAAACTGGCAAAGAAGC
>JAJDES010000604.1 GCA_029259675.1 Planctomycetota bacterium | reverse complement strand
GGTCCGGCTCCGAAGGGCTTGCGCGAAGCACCTGTGCGCACGTTGGCCAAGGCCGCCTATCAAGCCTATGCGGCGACCAAAGAGGGCGCCCAGCCCGAGCAGGCCCCCTTACTTGAGGATGAACGCGAAGCGGAACTCTTCGCAAGCGCGCTGGATGCCCTCGGAAGAGTTCTTGCGGAGAATCCGCTCGATCCCTGGGGCTACGAGACGCTTTCCAACCTTTACCTTTGGCAGGGCAATTCGCCCGACGCCATTTCGGCCCTGCAACGCGGTCTCGATAAATTGCCCCGCAATGCCGCCTTGCTGGAGATGTTGGCCAACACCGCGCGCAATGCCGGCGGCCTTGTGCAATCGCGAAGCGCTATTTCGGAGTTCACGAACAAGCATCCTGAAGTGGCTGAAGGCTCCTGGTGGCTTGGGCGCGAGACCTTTCAAACTGCCGTCGCGGACCTTGGCGCCGGTGGCAAAAGCGAAGAGGATTTTCTCACCGCCGAACGCTTATTCGCTCGCTCGCGCGAACTCTCCGCAGAATTGGAAGCTTCCGCAAAGGGCTACGAAGTCATGGCGCGCAACGGCGCCGGCTGGATTCAGTTCAACCGGGGTGACCTCGAAGCCGCAAGCGCCTCCTTCCTTTCGATGAACGAGGTTTTTGACGGCGGCATCGAGTGGAGTATTGAGGGTCAATTGCCCTCGGGCATCCAGGGGCTGAATTTCGTCGGCGATAAGTATCACAACATGCAGCAGTTTGAAGCCGCCGCAGATGTGTATCAGATCTTGGCCGAACTGCAGCCCGAGGAAGTGGCCTGGACCAACAACACGGGTTTCCTCAATCGCGATGCCGCCGTGCAGTTGGAAGAACGCGCACGCGTTCTGTGCTCCGCAGTAGCGGATTTGGGGGGTGAGAATCCCAAGGAGTTGAGTGAAGCGGTGCGCCAAAGGCTGCTCGACATGGCCGGCCTCGAAGAAAACTTTGAAGGCGATCTCCCCGCAGCTCTGCGCACTGCCGCAGATCAACTCCTATCCCATGCGAAAGCGCTGATGGATCAGAGCGCAGAGGCCTACTTGCGGGCCACAACCTTGGCGCCCGAGGACGTCCGCATCATCAATGACGCGGCATTGATCATCGTTTATTACACCTACAGCGACTTTGAGTTGGCCGAGAAACTGCTGGAGCAGTCGATTGCCCTGGGAGCCGAACAACTCGCCGCCGAAGATCTCAGCGAAGATGCGCGCTGGGAGCTGGAGAATGCCTGGGGTGATGCGCACCAAAACATGGGCTTCTTGCATTTGGTCAATCACAACGATCCGCAAGCTGCGCGGCCTTGGTTTGAGCGCTGCGTCGAAATCGGTCCCGACCCGCGACCGTTTGTAACAGCGGTTCTGTTACCCCTCTGCGACCACGATCCGACACAACCGGCTCCTGGGAATTTGTTGCGCTTGCGCAGTTGGGGTGCGGGTTGCCCCTAGACCCTCGAAGCACTTTGGCTGCGACGATTTGGGCAGTTATCTGCGCTGATCGCACGCTGCCGGACACGGCGCCAAACCGCCTTGGCATGGGGAGTTATGCGGCACTGCGCCTTCCCGCGACTGCCCGCATTTGTGCACGGCCTTTCGCAATCGCCAAGTTCAGTTCGTGAGAAAGGTAAACCTGCAACCATCGGGCTCTTCTCTACAGCTATGAAGCGAACGACCATTGCAGCGAAGCGAATCCTCGCCAGCCTGATTTGCATCGCAACGGGAGCGACACTCGGCTTTTCCGCAGTTTCCACCTCCCAAATGCAAGCGATAGGGAGCATCTGCTCGCCCTTCCCGGCCAGCAAGCTTGCGGCCTTCTCGCCCGGCAGTGACCCGTTTCGCGCCCCCCTTACCAATCAAGAGGAAACGGCCGGCAATGCCCTTGCGGAGCGCGAACGCTTAATTGCAAGCGGTCGCAAACGGCTTGAGTCCGGCGAGGCAACAGCCGCACTCGCGCTATTCGAGGAAGCCGCCGAAGTGGCGCCGGGAGTCGAAACGCGTACGTGGGAGTTGCGGGCCTGGATGGAATTGGGGCGCATCAACGACGCCCTTAGCGGTATTGATGCGTTGCGCAGATCCGGCTTGAAGGGACCGCGCCTGGACTACCTATACGGCATGGCTTGGTTTCACAGCGCTGAAGCCAAACGCAAACAAGGTGCCGGAAGCGATCCACGCACAAAAATCAATCTTGAAGACGCCTGGCGACTTCTGCTCCTCGCTACCAACGCCGATTCGGATTTGTATCGCGACGCACTGCGGCCCTTGGCCAAAGTGTCCATGATTCTGGGTAAGCTCGACCAAGCCTACGCATCCGCGCAAGCCGCACTTGAGCACGACCCCCACGATGCGAGGCTGCATCACCTGGTCGGACGCATTTGGTCCGAAAGGCATCAGGGCTTGCGCGGTGATCCCGCCCTGGCCCTGCAAGCCCGCGAACATTTGACGTCCGCGCGCGCTTCCCTTTCACAATGCCTGCGCGAATTGGGATCCAATCCCAAAGCCGATGTGGGGCAACTGCTCTTGGCCTACACGCAATTGCAACTGGCCGAGTTGTCCTTGCGCGACCGCGACCATGAGCGCGCAGCTCTCGAATTGGCCGCCACGATTGAGTGGTACCCGATATTGATTGACTTCGCGCGCTTTTCGGACGAATTGGGCTACGCGAGCTTCAGCGATTGCCTCGAGCGAGGAACCGCCGCCTTCGTGCTGCGCTTCAAAGCGGGAGCGCGCGATATGGGTCAACTGCACTGGTGGCGTGGATGGTGCGCCTTTCAAGCCGGTCGACTCGAATTGAGCGAGCGAGCCTTTGCGGACTCTATCAATGCTCAGCCGAACTCAACCAACGCGTGGTATTACCTTGCGCGCATCCACGACTCCCGCTCGGAAAAGCGTCAAACGGTGGATGCTCTGATAGAGAATTGGGACAAGGATCCCGTGGACCTGCTGGCTTCACTCGGTACCGACAAGCAGTATCACGGCAATTGGTTGGCTGAGTTGAGCCGTTGGTGTCGCTCCGGTGGCCATTGGCTCGAAGCGGCGCTGATTGCTGAAATGCGCGCCGAACTCTTGCCGCTTGTGCCGTCACACTGGAGCGATCTTGCGCGCGACTTGCAACGCGAAGCTGCGCGCAGAAGCGAGGATCCCGACACCCGGGAGCAGGCGAATAATTTCCTACTTGAAGCAGTGAAGGCGTGGCAGCGCGCCATTGTTCTCGAGCCGCTCAATCCCGCTCCGCACGCGGCTCTTGCCCGCCTTTTCGCGAACGAGCTTGATGATCTTGAATCGGCACGCAGCCAACTCGCGGAGGCCATTCGCCTTTTGCACCAAAAGCTGAACGAGCCCCGGAACTTCGAGTCCAAAGCGCAAATGACTCAACAGCTGGCCGAGTACGAATCCGAACTGGAGCGATGGGATCAACCTTGAAACAGATTGGCGCGTCTGAACACGCAACCTTGCGGCGGACATGAACCTTCCTATTCGGATCCCAAAAAGCGCTCCCAGCTCGCCCGTAATCACCGTTGACGGCACTTGGGATGCGCCCGGTCTCAATCTCAGCCACTGGCCGGGCAACCGCACCCCGCCCCATTTGCGCCGGGACCTTTCGACAGGTTGCGCCCTGGCCTTCGCCGAGCTGGAACCCCTGGAACGCGAACAATTGGCCGAAGGATGCACGGCGATTGTCAACAATCATGTCGACACGGACGGCCTGTGCGCACTCTTCGCGGTTAGACACCCCAAGCGAGCGGGCGCCTATGCGCAGGCCTTATTGGAAGCAGCCGCGGCGGGAGACTTTTTCGAAATTCCCACCGAACGGGCCCTCTGCGTAGACCTTTTGGTCAGTGGCGTCTACGACCAGGAACGATCACCTTTGCGCGCGGAGTCGGGCTGGAGCGACTCCCAAACCCGATATGAATTGGGTACCCATTACTTGATCGATCGAGCCGCGGATTTGTTCGATTCAGAGCGCTTGCCCCACCCCGAGTTGTGGCGAGATGGATTGAATCAAGCGCTCGACGATCTCAAGCGACTTCGACAGTGCAAGGCGGAAGCTCATCCGGATATGGACCTTCATTTGTGGAGTGAAACGGCGGACAATGCGAGCCCGGGACCCGGGCGCCACGCTCTGTTTGATTCGACTTCGCACGACTTGGCCGCCTGGATTGAGTGTGCCAGCAAGGGCTCCCGTTATCGACTCATCCAAAGCACGCGCTCCTGGTTCGACCTTCCCAGCCGAGCGCCCGTGATTCGGAAAGACATGCGCCAATTGGCGCAGAGCTTGAATCACTTGGAGGGCAGCGACGAGGGTGACGAGCAAGCTTGGCGCGCTCAAGCGCCGACGAATGCCTCGCCCGAACTTTGGTTTGGCACGCGCGACCCAGATGCCTATGTGGAGCACGGCGAGCATCTGCGCGCATCCAGCTTGCGGCCTGAACAATGGATGGCCGAACTAAAGCGCTTCTTGCTCTAGTCCTCTACTCTTGGCCCTCTTCGGCGTCGCCACCTTCGATTTCGGCCTGTTCGACGTCGCCAGGTTTCGAATCCTCTTTCGAATCGAAATAACCGAGCCGCTGCAACCGCTCATACTCCGCTTCCCGGATCGTCATCTCGACCCCCCGTGCACTGGCAGCCTCGGCGCGTTCAAAGTGCTTTTTAAGCAGTTCGCTCAGCTCCTGTGCACGTGCGGGCATTTCGCCTGCGAGATCTCGTTTTTCCAATGGATCTGCGGACAAATCGAATAATTGCACAAGGCCGTTGTTGTCACCCACCACGACCTTGTAACCATCCAGCGTCAGCGCCTTCGCCTCATCAAATTCGACATAGGGGCGGCCCCAAAGAATGGATTCCGAGTAACTCACAAGCTCAAGGGCCAGGGGCTCGTCGCCCATGTGAGCGCGCAAGCTAGTGCCCCTCAAATTCTCGGGCAGGGGCAAGCCCAACAGATCGATAACCGTCGGGAAGACATCCATCGAACGCACGCGGCCCGCGACCCGCGTGGCCCCAATCTGACCGGGCCAGTGGAACACCAGCGGCACTCGCAAAAGCTCCTCATACATGGAATGACCATGCTCGAAGCGCTCGTGATCCCACAGTTCTTCGCCGTGATCGGAGTGCAAAACAATCAAGGTCCCGTTCGGTCCCTCCCCCGCGCGCACCAATTCCAAAAACGCGCCCAGCTGTTCGTCGGTGAAAGCCACCTCCGCGTCGTACAGATCGGACAGCAGTTTTTTCCGCTCCGCACTTTGCTCGTTGTTGCGCAGGGCCGGCAACGGGTGCGGATAGTTCGGGATTGAATCGAGCGAACGCCCGGCAAAACGCTCATCAAAGGGCGACGGAGGCGCGTAGGGGTAGTGCGGATCGGTAACCTGCAGGAACAGGAAGCGCGGCGCCGCGCCCTTCGCTTGCCACCACTCTTTTGCCAATTGAACGGCCGACAGCGCGTTGTATTGATACCAGGTGTAACTACCGAAGCCCCGATCCACCATCGACTTGGGATTGAGGAAGGGGTTGGAGTAAATCCCTGCGGTCATGTAGCCGGCACGCGCCATCGACTCCGCCATCGTCGGCGCTTCCAACGCTAAGGACTGGCCCTGACGCTTGTAATCGGAAGCCGCCCCGCCCTTGACCCAAATGTCCGCCTTCTCCGAAACCCCGGCGCGGTGCTCGGTCGGATAGCTCGAAGTGAACAGTGTGCCGTAGGCCGGCAGGGTCCATGGGGAAGGACTGGAACAGTGCTCAAAAAGTGCACCGTTCGTAGCTAGGCGATCCAAGTTGGGCGAAGTGTCGCGTTCGTAGCCGTAACACCCCAGGCGATCGGCGCGCAGCGTATCGATCGAAATCAGAACGACGTCGGGAGCTCGGGTGGATTCTGACTCCCGGGCGGGAATGAGAATCGGCGCACCAATTGCCAAGCGCCGCTCCAGCATCACATGCGGCAAGGGCTTGCCCGTTACCGTTGTCGCGCTGAGGCTCCATGCGGCACCCTGGGCCAAATGGGCGGGCAAAGTCGCCGCAAGCGACACCCACCTGTGTTGGCCTTGTTCATCCAACTCTAGTCGACCGCGCGCCAACTCTTGACTGCTGCCCCCCGACAGCAATTGCGCGCTCAACAATAGATCCACAAGTGACTCGTCTGTGTCCACGTCTTCGGATTCGGGCACCAAAGCCACATCGAACAATAGGCTGGCGCCACTCCAATCGCCGCTGGGCAGCGACTGTTCAAAATTCGTTCCGAGTGGCGAAGTGAAGCTCAAACGCTGATCCGAAAGAATGCGCGTAGCCCCCGCTCGGCCCTGGCGCACTTCCTCAACATCGCTTTCCTTGGGCGCGGGTGGTCGCAATTCAACCCGATCGAGTTGGAAGCCGTCGGACGCGGGCGGCAGCTGCAAAAGATCGACGCTTGCACCCTCTTGGATCGCGCGCTTTGCGGGCTCCAACTGAGGTAGCCTTTCCACCCACATTGCGCCTTCATTCGAACAGGCCGGCAAGAGGGCGACAGCAGCGAGCAAAAGTGAGCTCGAGCACACAGTTTGGGCCACGGTTCCGGTAGGGATCCTTGCTGCAGCTCGGGGCCGCACACCCCGCAGACGGCCTGGGCCCATGGTGAAAATGGTCATGGATATGGCGCTCCGTATCACCGGTTCGAATTCCCGCCTCGACGGCCTTCGTGCAAGCCCAATTCGTACAAACCAAGCCGGCCAAAGGCATCCTGCACACGCAAGCGATAGGGTCCGCCAGCGGCTGCTGTCAACCCGCGCGCATCCATTCCGCGCACAACACCCACCGCAAGTCGCGGCCAATCGCGCTTCGGCTCTCCAAAGGCGAACGGCTTGGCTGCGATGTCTCGATCCATAAATCGGAAGAGAATGCTGAATTCGCCCGCGATACCGCCGCTGGTTGAGCGCCCCATCACTCCGGCAAATTCGTCCGGCTCCAGCTCGCGCTGCAGGTACTCGACAATGGGCTCAACGGCCCCGCGTGGATCGCGCAATTCAAACCCTTCGGGAACGTGGAATCTGGGCTCAAAGAAAGAGTCTCCCTCCCAACCGAAGGTTGTGTGCCACGTGGTCAGCGCCATCCATGCGACGAACGCGAGACCCGCAACCGCACCGGCCCAGACCCTTGCGCGCGCGCCCACAATTGCGACCAAGAACGCGCCGCCTTCCGCCGCCAAGATGGCCAACAGCACGGCGCTCGGCAGGTAAATCCGAACCAAGTGCGCGTCCTTGAACATCAAGAGGAACAAGAGCAGTGGCAAAAACAGCGAGGCGACAATGTAGCGAAAAAGGAAAGGCTTGCGGCGCGCCATGCTGACCATGCCCGCCAAAGCCAAGAGCAGCACAGGCCAGGAGATCTGTCGCTGGATGTGCGTCTTATTGAACAAGTAGTCCAGATTGGTGAGCCGCGTTTCAAGGAAAGAGCCCCGATCCTCGGGCGTGAAGTTGATCCAATGCTCGCGAGCAAAATCATTGCCGAGGAGCCGCAATAACAGAAAAGCGATCGGCAGCGTTGAGGCCGCATAGACCCAGGTCTTGCGCGACTTCAAAATTCGATTCCAGCGTTCGCCAAACGTGGAGGGAGGGTCGTCGCTCGAGCCGCCCCACAGGTGGTAGGCAAAGCCCACCATGGCCATGCCCACGACGTGCACGGTGATCATTTCGTGAAAGCCGTAGGCCAACAAACCTGCGCTTGCCATTGCGAAACCAAACCAGGCATCCCGACTCGCTTCGCCCGTGCGTTTTTTCACCAGCAAGCAATAGCCACTGACAAAATACAGGCTGTAGAAGAAGGTACAGCCCGTCTGCCCCCAGCCGGTGCGGGAGTAGTGAACGTGCAGGCATTGCAGCGCAACAATCGAAGCCGCCAAGAGTCCCGTCCAGCGACGCTCCGGCAGAACGCGCCGGGTAAAGACATAAACAACCAGCGCGGTACCGAGACTGGTGAGTACGGAGCTGAGCCGAATTGCCGTGACGCAGGAGGTCCCCAGGCGATACCACCAGCGCGCCAACCACTGGTGCAGGTACGAATGTTGGTAGTACCCGGGGAAGGCCCAGTCCCAATCCGCGCGAATCCAATCGCCAAGTCCACCCTCTCGACCGAGCCGAAAAATTCCGGCGGAGAAAAGATAGTTGCCATCGTCGGGGGCTAGACGCGGCAGGTCCAAAGCGCGGAAGCGCAGAATTGCGCCTAGCGCAAGCAATAGACCGAGCAGCAGGAGCTCGAGCGCGGTGGACTTTTTCATGGGGCCGCTCGGGACCGAAGCATCATAGGGAGCCCGGGCCCCAGGCGCTCGCCTCGACTGGCCGCGAACCAACCGAGAAGAATCCAAAGTCCCCCGAAGGCGTGCAAGCCGCGCAGCCCGATCCAACTCGCCAGCAGCCCTCCGCACATGGCTCCGACAGCCACCGCCAGCATGCGGGCGCTGACCACCAGCGAAATCGCTCCGCCGCGCTGCTCCCGGCTCGATTCCTCAGCCGCGCATCCGATCGACGAAGGCCGCGTTCCCGCCACGCCCACCCCGGCGATAAAGCGCAACACCAAAAGGCTCCCATAGCCGAGCGCAAGGGCGTGAGAAAAGATCGCCAGGCCCGCCAACAGCATGCAACTGGTCAAGGTCCGGCGATGACCGTGGCGATCGGAAACGCGCCCAAGCAGCGGCATTCCAATCAAGTCGGTAAGTGCGACCGCGGCGAAGAGCGACCCGGTCAGGAGCGGGATGTGCTCGGCCGCTCCATCCCACAGCTCCGTGACGTAAATCTCGAGCAGTGGATTGGTTGCGCCGAGGGCGAACTGCAAGCAGAAGATCACGAACAACAGGCGCAGCAAGCCCGGATGGGTCAAATGCCCGCGCAAGTCCGCCAGGGTGCCCCTCCACGCCCGGCGCAGGCGCAGACCCAGGCTGTCGCCGACTGCGGATTCCAAACCAGCTCCAGCCGGCTCGGAGATGGAGCTCTCTCGCTCGAGTTTCGGCTCCACCGCGAAAACCGAAATCAACAGCGCGCTGACCAGCGACAGTCCCGCCACGATTTGGAAGATGGCACCCGGCCCCAAGTTCGATTCGACCACCGCGCCCAACAACGGCCCCGCGACGGTTCCAAGCGCCAGGGCCGTTTGCAGGGCGCCCAAGGTTCGTCCCTGCTGATGGCTGGGAGTTTGAGCGCTGATCAACGTCATGCTCGGACCGACAAAGCCGGCAAACAGCCCTTGGATCAAACGCAACAGCAAG
>JAJDES010000603.1 GCA_029259675.1 Planctomycetota bacterium | reverse complement strand
CTTGAATCGTTTGATTACTGCGGTCTGGCCGGGTTCCAAGTACTGGGGCGCGGGCAAATAGAGCAGTTGCGTCTCGCTGGGAATTTCAAATTCAAGTTCGTCATCGCTGAGGATGCGAGCGGGAAGATGGGCGCCGAGTAGTGCTTGCCACGCTAGGGCCAAGGGACCGAATAAATCTTCGCGTGCTGATTGGCTCTCATGCAGTCGTGCCATTCGCGCGCGCTCGGGCAAGTGCAGCAGGATGTCCGCGACCGGTCGCGAGTGGGCCAAGGGGATTGCAAGTTCCCGGGAGAGTGCAAACGCTTCGGAGAATGCCGCTGAGTCGGGAATGCTTTGCTCGGGATGGTCGAGGTTGGCGACACAACCCGCAGCCACGACTGCCGCGGCCGCCGCCTTCCAGCGAGCCGCACCTGCAAGCGCGTGAATCCAAACGTGCGCGGGTCGTCCGAAGGCAGCATCGCGCGACATGATCCAGCCCAGAGCGAGCATCGCGTCGCGAGCTGTTTGGGTGGCTTCGGTGGCCTGCCCCGTGATATCAAGCAATCCCGTGTTGGCGCCGCTTGCGAACTCCGTTTTGACCACATCTCCCACAGTTGCCAAGCGCAAGGTTGGTAGCGGGTCGGTCAGGTTCGGTTGCCTGTGGGTACTGACCATCAAAACGAAATCAGAGTTGCGTTTGCGCAAAGCTTTGCGCCAGCGCCATAACTCTCTGACTAACGAGTCTTCCGTGAAGGCGAGGAAGCGCCGGTAGAGGGGATCTTCGATCAGTGGCGCCCGGGGAAGCGGCAAGCCGGTTTCCCTTTGAAAGGCTGCGCGGGACCAATTGCACCAGCAGCCCTCGAGGGGTTGGTGGGACTCGTCAAGGTAGATCCCGACGGCGCCGCGTTCCTCAAGCTCAAGCAAGCGTCCTAGGGTTGCGCCCGCGAAAGGGGAGTGGAAGCAGAGTCGCGGCTCACCCGACCGGCGTATGACTTGACCCGCGTGGTCGCGACAAACCCAGTCCGGATGTTCTTGGGCGAGCGGGCGATCCTCCTGATGGCGGTAATAAGCGATGAACGCGAGACCCTCTTGTCCCGCGCGCTCGGCCATTGCGGCCACAGGATCGACACCTTCTATCGTTGCGTCAGCAACCCAAGCTGCAACCGATCCCCAGGTGCTGGGCCAGAAGCATTCTCCGTTCATGGACTTGACGTGTCGAACGATGGCGGGCGCCCCGAGTTTGGCGGCGGCAGCTTCGGCTTGTGTGAAAAGCGGTTTGTCAGTCCAAGCGACGGACAAGCGCGTGTGCAAGCCGACGCGAGTCTCTTCAATCCAAGCGGGAAGTTCGATGGAAGCCGACTCTCTCATCCAGTCTTGCCGTGTGCGCGCTTGGGTTGCGCTCAACTGCTCCAGTAGTTCCGAGCTGTGTTGGCTGAGGACTGGAGCCGGCGGCCAGTCGGGCTTCTCTCCACCAGCCCTTTGGACGAGGAAGCAATCGGGTCGAATCGGGGCTCCGGCCAAGTGCAATTCGTGACCTCGAGGATTCAATTCGAAGCTACCCAGCTTGGTCCAATCCCAAGCGCCCCGACCCTCGAAAGCTCCCGTACCGGGCACGCTCGTTTCAATCCAAATTCCGGTGTCGACACACCAACGGACTGAGACCTCCCGCTTCGCGGCGTAGCGAATCCAAATGTCGTAGTTCTCAGCCTCGGCAATTTCGAAGCGCCAAGTAATGCGCTCAACCGCTGGAAACCGGATCAACCCAGTGCGAGCGCTGGCCCAGGGCAAATCATGCGCTCGCGCCACATCGTGGCCCTTGGGCGAGCATTCCGCATAGCCTTCCGCTTCGAACATGATGGATGTGGACGAAAGCTCTTGCATCGCAAACAGCGGGCAAGTGAGCAGAACCGGAATCCCCAGTAGCTGAATGAATAGGCTTTGCATATGTCGCTGATCAGTCTGCAAGGTCTTTGCGACGATGGCCAAGCCCTAGCCGCAATTCGCTTGATTTCACTGCTAGGGATTCAGCGGGTTCGTTTTGAGCTCCATTCAGAGCGGGCAAAAATTACTTCAAGGGCCCCAGCGAAGTACTCCCCAGTCGGTCTCTACTTGAGCGTGATTTCTAGGAGGGTAGGCAGAGACCCGGGAGCGAACATTCCGATTTCTTGCCAGCGTCCCGAGTCCGTCGTGATGTTGAGATAGAACCGTTTTGCTGGAACGCAAAACGTCCCGCGACCGCTTAGGTGTGTTGTCGGGTCAATCTTTCTGCGTTCAGAAATCTCACTGGCGCCAGGATCCTCGGAGTCATAAATGTCGAGCACGCAACCAAAGTTCTCCACGGGTAAACCCTGTGAGTCAATGATGCGGAGTACTAGCTTTTGAGTTGCCCCCAGGATTATCTGCACATCCCGATCGCCGGGTTGAACTCCATCTATCGATGCTATATCCAACTTTTCTTGGCTAGGGGAAATGAAAAGTTGAATCGGGCTACTGGGGCGAAAAGGAAGGCATAGAGTGAAGTTCCCGAGCGAGTCTGTAAGTGTGCTGATTGGGATGGTCTCTTCCCAAATCATGCAGTTTTCCAAGCTCCCAACCGTGAAACCTGTAGCCAGTTCCGCGGAGATTTCCGCATTTGAAACATGAGATCGACCGGGGCCCAAAACACGGCCTTGGATTTGTAACGATTCTGGAATGGCTTCTAGTTGAATTGGAGGGACGTTGACAGTTGAGTTGGCTTCCAATTGCATGAAGTCGCTCGTGTGCCAGAAGAAGCTCTCATGATTGGCTTGGAGCGAGCAGTTGCCAGGCGGAATGCCATCAAACTCATACTCGCCGCTTTCGCTGGTGGTCGCGGACTCAAGCCAATTGGTGGTCGCTAGAGCGTAAAGTCGCGGGTGGCGTCTCGAGGCCCAGCTCTGCATAAACGCGTCTTGATCTTCGTGTTCAACAAGCACGGTCACTCCTTCGAGAGGTTTGCCGGACTCATCAATGACTTTCCCAATGAGCGTGCCGGTGCGGTTGACAATCAAGTCTTCTAAGTCGAACACTTGACCCGGTCGCGGATGGGCCCAAAAATGTAATTTGGCGTAGCCCTGTTTCTTGGCATAGCAATCATAGCGCTGTCCGTATTGATCGTCCTTCCACTCGAAGCCCAATTGGAATTGGCCCATGGCGTCACTAATTGCAATGGGCACCTCGGCAGCCAAAGAATCTCCAAACAATAAACCGTCGGGGACGGGCCGACCCTCGATGTCGACGAATGTTCCTACGATTCCCGCAACCGATGGCGGAAGGCTCTGTGACCCTCCTGAGGGAGCGCAGCCGGCGAGAGTTAGGAGTCCGAGTGAGATTATGGCCTTCATCGAAAGTGCCACAATCCTAGCCCATAACTGGAAATGAACTGGGGCAATTCAATTCGGCCTGATTCCTTATTGCCTATGGAGCGGGTCAAGGGACGGCCCCTTGCTTGGAAGCGGTCCCGTGCGCTTTGGCGTCCGCATACGTCTGGGCCGTTGAATGCGCGGGAAATACATGGGTTCAAGCGCTGCATCGATACCATGATCAATCAGCACCGCGACGGGCACTCAGCTCGCCAACTGCGATAGTTCCAACAGCTTTTGAACCGTGCGCCAGTTGCGGCCGGTAACGGGGACGCCGAGTGCCTTCTCGACCTTGGCGGCCAATTTAGAGCGGCCGATGCCGTCTGGTGCGTGCAGGTAGAAAACACTCTGTTTGAGTTCAAAGCGCTCTGCCTTTGCGCGCAATCCCTCGAGCAATTCGAGGTCGGGCTTCTTGGGTTTGGTCGTGAGGAAATTAAGGTGGAGTTTGGAGGGGTCGTCCTCGCCCTCTCGAAATGGGTTCGCCTTGGCTGCGCGTTCCAACTGCTCATGGGTGAGCAATAGCACCGCCGGCTCAAATTTCTTAGCCGCTGCCACAGCAGCTCGAATTTTCTTCGTCAAACCGGGCGCAAGAGCGCGATGGCGAAAGACGGCATTGCCGCTTTGGATGTAGGTCTTCACGTGCGTGCACCCCAGCTCTTCCAAGATTCGAACGAGATCCTTCATCGGAAGGATTCCCGTCCCGCCGACGTTGATACCCCGAAAGAGTGCAATGTAGGAATTCACTTGGTTACTCGTGGTAGGTGCTAGACAGAGTGTTCGCGCTGGGATTCGGCAAGAGCCGGCGTGCTTTCAATGGACGTGCCCGGATAGATCCAATCAATCGCCGTCCGAATAGGATTGAGTAGGAGCGCCTGATTGTGAATCCAATGCGGAGTTGTGGACACCGTATGGGGTGTGGGCGAGAAGGTCTCGGTAGTGGGCGCGGTGTTCGTCTAGAGGGACGGTTCCGAGGAACTGCGAGTAGGCGAGGTAGGTGACGAGGAAGCGACGGTCGGCGGCCCAGGGCGGTAGGTAGACCGGAGCTGTACACAGGTCCATTTCGGCCAATTGTGCGAGTGCGGGGATGTCTTCCAAATCCAGCTTGCCGCAGAACAACAGCGGCAAGCAATCAATGCGCCCCTCGGCCGTTATCGCGCGCAGGAAGTTGGTGACGCGCAGGAAGCCGTCCAGGTAGACGCCGTCCTTGGTGAAGGGCGCGCCGCCGGACCTCACGCCGCCGCGGAAGACGCGACGCGCATTTTCGAACGCGGTTTCCCGCGGCATTTCGCGATCTAGGTAAAAGCGATAGACGTCCAGGAAGTCGGCTCCGTCGATCGCCATCTGAATCGCGAGTGTGCGATCCGCAAGCCGACGGAAACGATCGGGATCGAAGCTGCCGGTGATGAATTCGGCAAATACGGCCAGGCCTTCCTGGGTTCGAGTGGTTCCCGCGTGGGAGGAAGCGAGCACGGGCAACTTGGTCTGGTGCCTGCCGTTCAAGGAAGTGCAGACATGCACGTAAGCCTCGTGCTGCACCAGTTGCAGAACGTCGCGATCGGTGAAGCAGGCTCCGCGCCTAACTTGAATTCGGCGCGGTCCAGCAAGGGCATTGGCTGATAGCTCGTCGACGACGAACACCTCGGGTGCCTCATCGCCGAACAATTTGGCGCAGTCCTCTCGCATACGCTCGGCCACGCCTTCGGCCAGGTGACAGGCCGGTGAGGGGGCGCCTAGATCCAGACCGGATATTTCTGCACAGAGCTTCTCGACGGCCTTGGCCAGGGCGATCGGTGTTGCGCCGAAGTGCGATTCGGAGGGCAAGCCGAACAGGCGCGCTCCGTAGGTGAGGAATTCCGGTTTCCCTGCGCAAGCGATCAAATCGGCGGAAGCTGCAATCGCGTCCGCGCTGCGCTGGAACCACTGGGCGATCGGTGAATCGCCAATCACCCCGCGCATGACCGCACGCAATTGCGCGTGAATGGCGTTGGAATCGAAACCCGCATAGGTGACTTCCGGGAGCTCGCTTGCGCCGCGCTCGAAGAAACGCTGCCGCACGCTGGGGTCCCAACTAATACTGCGCAGAATGCGCACGCCCGACTCGACTGTGCGCAGCCCGTTGGCCGCCTCGGAAATTTGCTCGGGATTCATGGCTTGATCTGCGGATTGGGCCGGGCGTAAGCGTTTGTTGCAGAGGCGCGAATCTGACAATTGGCGAAGTAGGGGATC
>JAJDES010000602.1 GCA_029259675.1 Planctomycetota bacterium | reverse complement strand
AACGGTGCGCCTGTCCAAGAGCACCGGACCATCACGCAGTTACACCGAGACTCACCCGCCGCCTAGCGACTTCCCAAACGTTTCTACACAAGCTCTGCGCTCATCTGAGCAGTCAACGCAAGCGACGATAGCCCTTCGAATTCGATGCACACCCTTCTGAGTCAATTCTGCCAGGATTTTGACGCCCACCTGCGTCCCATTCTCGAGCCCCTGGAGGCCACATCGCGGGCGCTTTCCGAGGCCGAGCAGGGCCTGCCCGGCAAGGAACTGTTGCCGGAGCTCTACGAGCTCGAAATTCAATTCCGCACCCTGTGCGACAAGGTTGCCGAGCAGCAGGCCTTCGTGTTGATCTTCGGTCCGCTCAAGAGTGGTAAGTCGACCTTGATGAATGCGGTTTCGGCCGCTTACGTCAGTGAAGTCACGACCCTGCCGGCCTATCCGTGCATGGTCTACGTCTCCCACTCGGACGAATTGAAGTTCATCGTCACGCGCTACAACGGCGAGACCCAAAAGTTCAGCGATCCGACCGCTTTGCGGATGGAGATCAATCGCGCCCACGGCGAACTCGCCGATCGCATTCGAGATGTGGAGAGCAAAGGCGACGTTTTTGAGCCTGCGATGCATTTTCCGCGCGCCATCCGCCGCGTGGACGTAAAGGTTCCCGCCGGCGAATTGAATCATTCGGGTGCCGTGCTGGTCGATACGCCCGGGCTCTACACGCGCATGAAGTTCGGCTACGACTGCATGACGCGCGACTTCCGCAACGCGGCCGCCTGCGCCATCTTCGTCGTCAAGAGCGACAACCTGTTCCTCGAGCAAGTCTTCTCCGAGTTCACGCGTTTGCTGGACCTGTTCAGCCGCATCTTCCTGGTGGTCAACCTCGACTCTTCGAAGAAGGACCTCAAGCCCGACGGCAGCTTGGAGCCCAGCCTCGAACAGTCGGATCCGATCCGCATCATCGAAGCTTTCCAGACACTGGTCATGAGCGCGCCGCTCAAGGCTGCCGTGGATGAGGGCCGCCTGCGCATCTATCCCGTCGATTTGCAACAGGCCGCCAGTCGTCGGTTGCGCGAGCGCAACGGTGACTTGGATCCCGATGAATCCGGAGAAGAGGTCGAGCGCTACGAGGGCAAAGCCAACTTCAACGCCTTCCTGGGCGACTTGACCGATTACCTCAACAGCACCGAGTACCTGGTGGCTTTCCTGGGCGACAGCCTGCGCCGCGCCACCTCGCTTCTGTCGGAAACCCATTCGCTCTTCCGGCGCGATTCCCTCGCTGCGCTCAAGCAGAAAACGGAAAACGCCGAGCACGACATCCGCTTGATGCACGCCCGGCGCGAAGCCCTTGAGCGCCTGGAGAGCTTCTCCTGGGAAGAAGCCTTCCACGGTTTGGAGCGCGATTTGCAATCGGTCACGCGCGAGTGGGCCCGCGAAGTGGAGGAGCGCAGCGCACGGGAATTCAAACGCGCCGCCCAACTCTGGTTCGAAACCGACGAGAGCGTGCACGACCTGATCGAGAGCCGCCTGATGGGCGTGGCCACCCAGCACCGCGAAGAGTTGGCGGTCAAATTGCATCGCGCACTCGGCGATCGCGTCACGCGCGGCGCCGCCGGCATTGCGATTCCCGCAAACGTCGAAGAGGACCTGCGCACGGCCTCGATTCACCTGGATGACCTGGGGCGCTCGGCGTTGACGCGCTTGAGCCCCGAGATCTTCGGCAAGAAGCTGCGCGCTCCGATGCAAAGCTCGGATATCCCCGTGCGACGCACTTTGCTCGATTGGCTGTTTTTCCGCAGTCAAGCCAAGCTGCGCCAAAAACTTTTTGGTCCGGCCGATCGCCCGGCACTGCGCGTGCCGGCCTTGGTCAAGGGCCGTCGCTTGGGCACGCCGGTGATGGAGGCCTTCGAGCACATCCTGGGCGAGTACCAAGCGGAGTTTTTCCCCGCGACGGTGCGCGAATTGTGCAATCGCATTTTGGGCGACTACGCCAGCGCCGCATCCAAGCGCGTGCGCAGTCAATTGCACGGCGAAGGCGAATTGCTCTCCGCTCGCTTGGCGGATATGGAGGGCCGCGCGCAATTGCTGCGCGATCTCTTGCAGCGCCTGGGCAAATTGCAGGGCCAAGTGGAAAGCGCCATGGGCGCGATCGAAGTCCTGCAGGAAAACTACGGCCAAACCGAACCGGTGCTCTTGATGCAGCCCTACGAACCCGGCCGCGAACTCGTTTCGAAGGCGGGCGAGATTGCGGAGCAGTTGCTGGGCGCATCCGAGGAAGACGCGCCGGCTGAAGATGCCACGTCCGAAGCTGTCGATCCGATCGAACTCGAGATCCAAGCCGCGCTGGCCGAAGAGGCGGCCGAACTGGATGCGCTGCCGGAAGTCACGCTGCAGCCCCAAGCGGCCCCCGAGCCGGTTGAGCTGGAGCAAACGGAAGAGATCAGCGACGGCGAAACCATCGCCCTCGACCCGATCCCGGCCGCGACCAGTGTTGCGGACGAAGAGACGGACCCAGACTCGGAACCCGACAAAAAGCCCTAGCAAAAGCGACGCTACACAAAACGGCCAAGGACGAGCTCAGCACTCGCCCTTGGCCGTTTTTGTTATTGGGCCATCAAGCTCGCCCACAAGCTTCATCAAAATTTTGCGCACTTCTCGTGTGCGTCCTCTCCCGTGGAAGTGAGTCGCTGGTCAAGGGCGACTGGGCTCGCTCCGATCGCTTGTGGGGAAGGGAATTGTTAAGCGGTCCATGATGCGCCCGGTGCGAATTTCAACGAAATGGATAAGCTGTAAATCGCCAGCTGTAGGGAGATGACTCGCGCATTTAATTGGGTTCAGGGTGCAGCAAATCAAAGAAATGTTCATGAAGCATTCAAGTCCGTATCGAACTGGTTGTCCGCGCATCCGCGTCTGGGCTGCTGTCGTCTTGCTTTTGATGGCTTCCTGTGCGGGCCGTGAGTGCTTTGCTTTGAAGACTCAAACGGATCCAGTTGGCAGCTTTCAAAAGGTAACGGGCGCTATTGCAGATTGGCGTTACATCCTGCGCCTCAGCAAACAGCAATTGCAGCGGGAAGTTGAACGGTTGAATGCCGAGCCCTATTCCGTTGCCGGCCAACAAGAGTTGGCATGCATGTACTTGGCGCTTGGGGAAGCGAGGCTCGCATCGGACCTGATGCAAATCGAGTTAGACGAACTTCAATCGCTTGCGTCTGAATCAGAATCAGAAGCGGAGTTCGTGCATTCCAATGAAAACGACTTGGAATTGGAATCAGCGTATTGGATGGCGAAGAGCTATCTCTTCTTGACTCTTGCCGGCCTAGAGGAATCGATTGTAGAGGGGAGCCATGAATGCGTTTCGTGCGATGCGTATTCCATGTGGCCAATTACTGGAACAAAGCGAGTGCAAGACTTGCGCTTGTTTGTTCGCGCAATGATTCACGCCTATGGAGGTGCTCGCGAACTGTGCCTCGCGACGCAAGCGGAGCAAGTCAATCTTATCGAGCGAGTGATGGCTGCCCATGGCTTGATCCCCGTCCAGAGTTTGGATCCTCTGCTTTGGAATTCAGAAGGCAACGCCGGTCGTTTCGGCAGCCCGGACGCTTTCGCCGGCAACCGCACGCTGATGATGGATGCTGCCGTCCAGGAACTGCGTTTCGGCTACGACAAAGAGGGAACGAAGAGGCTCCTCGGCGAGCCCAACCGCTTTTATCCTCGCAAAGGAATCCCTTACCGTTGGGATTATTACTGCGGTAGGAATTGGATTGGCGATACGTATTGGCTGCAGGTCGAATTCGGCCAAGACGGTATGGCTCAAGCCACCATCGCGAAGCTGTAGTTGGCCGGCCTTGTGATCAATTCAACGCGCGGCGCATGGCGCCGGTGCGATCGATCCAGCCGGCGCGGGCGACATCGAAGACGGAGCGCGGGATGCGCCAGCGCGGATCGTCTTGGCCCAGGTCGGCTTCCAGGTCCTTGACGTGATCGAGGATGACCGCTGCCAGGAAGCTAAAGCAGTAGCGCGGGGTGCCGAGCACATCGAGCGTGCTTTTGAGGTGCTCGATATCAAAGTCCTCCGCGAAGAGTTGTTCGAGGTGCTTCAACTCGGAGCCCGGCTCGACGCTGGCGGCCAAGCGTTCGTTGGCAATGTCCAGTAGTTCCTGGCCGCTCCACTTGAGCTCCGCAATCAGGTTGGATTTGTCGAGCCGCATGCTCTTGAGCCCTTCCTTGCCCGCACTGCGATGCAGATTTTCCAATTCAATCGGCAGGAAGAGCTTCAGGGCCAAGTGCGGGTACTGCAGCAGTTTGATGTCGAGCAGCTTCTGCACGAATGAGGACATGGCTTCGGCATCGCCCGAAAGCAGCGTCGGTTCGTCGACGCGGTCCACAAGTACGTACCAGCCCCTGTAGCCGAAGCTCCGGGTCAGATCCATCAGGCGATCGAGTAGCTGATAGCGAGCGTTCTCATGGTTGCCGTCGGGCAAGGGGAACTCCTTGCGCATTTGGGGCGGCAAGGCGCGCAGGAGATCGGCCAAGGGGCCCGAGTCGCGCGGGAGCACACGCAGGCTTTGGGCGGCCCTGCGGGCGGTGCGCGCCACCCTCATTTGTCCGAATAGGCGGGCGAGCCAAACCAGGACGAGTCCACCGATGGCGATGGCGTACCAGGTGCTTTTTTTGCCGGGCCAATCATCGGTCAGGTGCGGCATGGCGCCCGCCAGGATGCAGGCGGCGCTAGCGAGCAGCGTGCCGGCGCCCATCCAAAAACTGCGCATGAGATGTGCGCCCAAGGAACTGCGCACGCGCTTGGTGGCGTCGGCCGTGGTGCGCCGATTGGAGTTGTCGTAGAGCGCAGCCAGCAAGGCGAAATTAATCTTCTGCTTGGGCAGAAGCTTTTCGTGACTCGCCTTTTCGTTCAGCAGCAGGTCGACAAGCTTTGTCGTTCCGAGCGAGAGCAAGCAGTCGATGTGATCGGCGATCGTCCATTGCGTAATGGCATCGATGCTGTCGGAGCGACTGCGGAAGTGCTCCAGGTACGGATTGAAATCGATGTACTCAAGCAGGAAGACGCGCGCCTTGTCGTGCTCTTGATTGTGCGTGTCGATACGCCGGCGCATCATCAAGCGCAGGGCGCTTTTGCCGCTGCCCTTTTCACCGAAGGCAATGCCCGGAGCGGGCATGCGCGGGTCCCCGAAGATTCGGTCGAAGCCGGAGTGAACGGCGCCCGCATCGACATCAGCCAAAACCGCGTCCTTATCCGCGTCCTCCGAGCTGAAGGGGTCGCGATCTAGTTTCCAGTGCTGGCGCCATTCTTGGGTGAACATGCGGTCTAACTCGGCGGTTGAGTGGGTGAGCTAAAGGGTTGAGCAGTCAAATTCACGCTGGAAATATTGCGCTGTCAGTTTGGAGTGCTTTGTGCGGCGCCGGAGCCATCCCGGGTTCTGTGCACCAAGTGCCCCTGTTCCAGGCGCACGTCTCCCGCCAAATGCATGCGTATGGCTTCGGGTAGGGCCAATTCTTCCTCGGCGTAGACGCGCGCGGCGAGCGAGTGCACGTCATCTTCCGGCATGACGGGGATGCAGCGTTGATGCAGAATCGGGCCGGCGTCGTATTCATTGGTGACGTAGTGCACCGTGCAGCCCGTGAATTGCGCGCCGCGTTCGAGCACGGCTTTATGCACATGGTTGCCGTAATAACCCTTGCCGCCAAAGGCGGGCAGCAGGGATGGATGGATGTTGATGACGCGCCCGAGCCAACGGCTGGGAATGGGCAACAGGCGCAGGAAGCCGGCCAGGACGACAAACTCGCAACCGGCGGCTTCAATTTGCGCGAAGACCTTGGCACCGAAGTCTTCAGCATTCGCGCATTCGCGGCGCGCAACGACGGCGCTTGGGATGGCCAAGCGTTGGGCGCGTTCCAGGGCTCCAATGCCTGCGCGATCGGAGAGCGCCAGGGCGATATGGGCCTCGAGCTTTTTGGCGCGGCAGCATTTCGCGAGGTTTTCCAGCGAGCGTCCTCCGCCGGAAACAAGAACGGCTAAGGGCGTGCTCAACGGCCCTGCTCCTCGGCTAGATCAGCGGCAACTTCCTCAATGGGATTGGAAAGTTCGGCTACCAAGTCTTCCAGCGGAGCGGCTAAGTTCTCGGAGACTTCCAACAAGTGCTGCACTCCCTTGTGCTTGGCCGCATCGGTAACCGCGCAAATGCAAAGCGCTCCCATGCCCGCGTGACCCGCTGCGATAAGCGGTGTGGCCAAGCCCTGCACGGCAACTCCGGCGCCCAACAGGCCCAGGCTTTTGCGCTCGGCGGGGGTGGTCATGGCCGGACCGCGGGTGCAGGCCACAACGGATTCGCTCAACTCCAGACCCATTCTTGAGGCCACGTTGAATGCCGCGCGGCGCAGCGCTTTGTTGTGCAAGCGCGAGAGGTCCGGAAAGAGCGGTCCGAATTCGCTGATGCCCAGGCCGGTCAGCGGATTGTTTCCACTGACGTTGATGTGATCGCTGAACACAGCTAGGAATCCATCGCTGGGGTTGGCGTTGGCCGAGCCCGTGTTGTGCTCGCGATTGTTCTCGGTGGGCGGCAAGTGAAAGCCTGCGGATACGTGCAGCAGAACGGTGGCTCCGCTGGCCGCGGCCAGCCAGATGGGAAGCGCAGCTCGCCAGGCGCCGGACTTGCGCGCTTGGGTGGGATCGATCAGCGGCTCATCCGCCAAGTCCTCAATCATCCACACCGGCAAGTTCCCCAAGCGCCCGGCAATGAGTTCGGCGCGGCACCAGGGTTCGCCGATGCCCGTCATTTCGGAAAGGGGGATGCGGCGCAGTTTTTCGAGGCGCTGGGGCAACAGACCGACTCCGGTGCCGAGCATGAACAGGGCGGCGGGGCGTTCGTCGCAGCGTTGTTCAAGTTCGGGCAGGAGGGCGTGGACCAGAGCGTCCAGATCGGAATTGACTTCTAGGGAGACTTGATTCATGGGCTTGCTTACCAGTCTCCAGGCCCGGCGGCGCGGATCAAGGCTGCACAGCTGCAAGCTACTGAGGAAGCACAAAAAGCCGCCCCGGGCGGGCGTTGAAAGCGGCGATTTCGGGCCGTCAACAAGGGAACCGCCGGGCCGAAATGCGGGCGGGGCGTAGGGGCGTGCTTTCTTCTCAGGCCTGGGGGGCTATCTAGCGCGATTCCGCTTCCCGCCACGGGCTGCCGTCGGAGAGCATCAAGAGCAGCATCGTTCCGGCGTAATCCTCCAGCAAGTTTTCCGTGCGCACGGTCGCTGTCGACCATTTCTCGTCGCGGGCGGATTCGAGGGTTGCCAGCAGCGCTTCGGCGGCTCCCAACTCGCGCTTGCAGAGCGCGACCTGATCCGCCTGCCGGGCCCAGTCCAGGGCGTGTTCGGCATCCCGCGCGAGGATTTCGGCTGCATCCACTGCAAGCAAGCTGGGGTCCGATAGGGCCGGAAGCCATTGCTCCAGCGCATTCAGTAGCGCCGCGCTGCGAACCAAGAAGGCGATGCCCGCGAGCTCTTCGGAATTGAAGTCGCGCACCAAGCGAGCCCGAAAAAGGGCGTCGAAAGCGGCCGGTTGGTTCGAAAAGGTCTCAAACTCAAGCAGCTCGGGCTTCCCATCCGAGCCCTCGATCATGAGTCCGTTTGGTGCTGCTGCGCCCAAGACTTGGCGGGTGGTGAGGCGCTCTCCGCGCGGGTCGAGGGTTCCGCGTCTTCTCCAGCGCCCGGCACTCAACTCGGTCAAGATTTGATCCAACACCCCGCGCCCCAATCTAAATTCAGCCGCGAGGGCCAGAACGGGGTCTCGCTCCTGTTCCGTGCGCAGTTTGGATCCCAGGGCCTCGAGTCTGGAAGCGGCCGTTACCAATTCCAGCTTGCGCAGCTGTTGCGCCAGGCTGCCGTTCCTTTGCAACTGTCCCGCGCGATCCTGGGCATCCTGCCGTTTTTGACGGTTGGCAAACTCGATAGCGAAACTGTCCATCGAAGCTTGGCTGGATGCGGCCCAGCGATCCAATCCCTTGATGGCCTTGCCGGCGGGGTGGATTTCAGCTCCCACGACCTGCACCAGGCGCGGCGCATTAAGTTGAGTGCGCAACTGCGTCAGCCAACGGGCTAACGACTCAAGTTCTCCCGAGCGCGTCCAATCCTGCAGGCGGTCAATCGCTTCGGTTTGTAGCTGCGCGATGAGATCGCTGAACTCCTGTTCCAAGGCCATGCGACCCTGAATCCAATCGGGATGGGATTCAAGGCCGGGCGGAGCCGGACTGAGTAGGAGCCCCGCCAATCCGATGGAATAGGAGCTGGGCGCCTTGGCTTCATTCGTGCGGAAATCGGGCAGCGGAGGGAGCGATTGCTTCAACCCGGGCAGCTGTTCGATCAGCCCCAGGCCCGATTTGCCTTGCGCGCTTTCGAGCGTGGATTGGTCAAGGGGCGCCGGATCCGGCGCATTGCCGGGCGCATTGCCGGGAGTGCCGCCGGGAGTGCCGGCGGGAGTGCCGGCGCTCGAGCCCTCGTCGAGTGCGGCGGGCTGCTCTCCAAGCGTCGGGTTCAAGCCTTCCAAACCGGAGCGCAAACGGAGACCGGCAAGGGCCTTCGAAAGTTGCGAATCGAACGCGTTTTCCTGCAGCGACTGCATTCTTCGATCCACTTCGTATTCGGCGATGACGTCGGCTGCTTGGCTGGCCGCGCTGGTGCCGGGGTACTTGCGAATCAATTCCGCCAGGGTTTGCATGCGCTCGGGAGCTTCCAACTCTTTTGCGCTTTCCCACAGGACCAAGGCCGAAGCTTCAAATTGCTTGAGACGCTCGTCCTCATCCGGAGCTTGGTCATCCGGCGTTGACAGAGTGCTTTGAGTCTTTCCGAGCGCATCTGTCGGGCCGTTCAAGGCTGGAGCATCGATCGCAGGCGGCGCGGGAATTGATGGCATGCCGGCGCCTTGGGTGGAGTCGTTCATTTGCTCTTGATTTGCAAAGTGAAACCAAGCCCAGGTTCCGGCGGCCAAAAGAGCAAATGTTCCAAGCGCGAGCGGCAACGGGTTGCGCGCTTTGGGCGCTTGCGCTCCATCTGCGCCCAGGCCCGCGCGCAAGGCCTCGCTGAGGTCGGTTGCGCTTTGGAAGCGTTGCGCCGGGTCGCGATCCATCAAGCGCAGGATCACCCTTACCAAGTAGGGGGGAGCATCCGGTGCCAGGCTGGGGAGGTCGGGTAGCGGCGCGCTGTGCACCGCATTCAGAATCTCGCGCGAGTTGGATCCTTGAAAAGGTGTAGCGGCCGTCAACATTCGCCAGGCCGTGACTCCCAGGGAGTAGAGGTCGGAGCGGCTGTCGGTGCTTTCGCCGCGCGCTTGCTCGGGCGATATGAAGTGCGGCGTACCCAAAGTGGGGCCGTCGCCTTCGTCTCCGCTGCGCATGGCCAAACCCAAATCGGCGATCTTCACTCGACCGTCGACTTCACACATCAAGTTTGCGGGCTTGATGTCGCGGTGCACGATTCCGCGCGCTTCGGCGAAGGCCAAGCCGGCCGCGGCATCCAAAAGTGCGGCGATGACATCGGCCGCGGGCAGCGCTCCCTCCTTTTGAATGCGGTCTTCGAGGTTGCCTCCGCGCATGTATTCCATGGCGATGTAATGCTTTCCCGAAGCAAAGCCCACATCGTAAACGTGCACGACATTGGAATGATTGAGAGCGGCGGCAGCGCGCGCTTCCGATTGGAAGCGCGCGACAAACACGGCGTCGCGCGCCAGCTTTGGGGAAAGCAATTTAAGCGCGACTTTGCGATCCAAGCTCTCCTGCAATGCCAACCAAACCTCGCCCATGGATCCGCGGCCGAGGGGACGCATGAGTCTGAAGCCGTCGATGACAGCTTGGCCCTTGCTGGGGCCGCTCGAGGCGGCCGGCGGTAGCTGTTCAAGTTGGATTTCATCCAAGTCGCTCGCGGGCGATTGCGGCGAGCGCGACTTGGTTTGCTTGCTTCGCGCAAGCGATGGCGTCGACGGTGCTTGGGCCCTTGCCCGAGGACTCGGTTCCGATCCGGGCTGCTGCAACTCATCTAAGTTGGGATCGACAACGCGGAAGCCCGCTGAACCCAACTGAATCAAGTCTCCGTGTGCCAGTCGCGCTGCTTGAACTTGCTTATTGTTGAGCTTGGTCGTGTGCCCCGAGCCCAAGTCGCGCAGGGCCCACCCACCTTTTTTCAAGCGCCCGATGGCGCAGTGGGCGCCTGCCAAGCCCGGCCAGTTGATGTCGCAACGGCCCGAGTCGCTGCCGAGCACGAGTGTGCGGCGCACGTTGAGCGCGATCGGATCCTTTTCCGTGCCGGTGGTGGGCTGCAGTTCCAGGGGACGCTGGCTCAAGGCAACTCTCCCTTGTCCCCGTAGCCGGCATTGCCCGGGCCGGCATGCGGCTTTCCGCAGGAAACGGATTCGACGCCCTCGAAGAGTGCGCGGCCGATGCGCAGGGTGTTGGAGCCCGCGGCCACGGCCGGTTCCAGGTCGGCACTCATGCCCATGGACAAATCGACGCGCTGTTCCAAGAAGGCCTGCTTGGGCAGGTTCTGCGCGAGCTGGCTGAGACTCTCAAATGCGGCCTTGGCCAGGGGCAACCTTTGTTCGGGAGTTTCCCCCAGGGGGGCCATGCCCATCAATCCGCGCAACGGCAGTTGCGGGGAGCCGTCGAGCGTGTGGATGGCGGCCTCGACCCGCGCGGGGTCGAAACCCGTTTTGGCGTCGCCGTCATCGAGTTTCACTTGCAGGTAGATTTCCGTCGGGGACCCTTTGGCTTCCGCGTGGCGCAACAAACTTTCCAGCAGGGATTGGCGATCGACGGAATGGATGACATCGGACAGGCCCAAAATGCGCGCGGCCTTATTGCGTTGAATTTGACCGATGAAGTGCCAGCGGCAGGCGAGCTCGCGTTCGGCAAAGGCGCTTGCTTTGGCCTGCAATCCCTCCAACCGATTCTCAGCCAATTCGTGACAGCCAAGATCAAACAAGGCGGCGGCAACCTCGACCCCGACGCTCTTGGTAACCGGCAGGAGGCGCAGGTCGTCCCGGGAACGTCCGGCTCTGTCGCAGGCGAGCTGCACGCGTTCGGTGACTTGTTGCAGATTTCTTTGGAGCTGTTTGCGCACGGCTGGGAAGTAGCTTGCACCACATTATCCAGGCCAAAGCCAATCGTCACCGATTTGGGGCCGGAGCCATTCAGATTGAGCTTGGAATCTCGTATCGGAGCGGCCCAGCTCGGTTCGAGTCTGTTTTTGGCTCGTTTGAGCGGCCGCCGGCTACAAGGAGACCGGTCGCTCGCGCAGGGCCAACTGCAGGCGATAGGGGGCTCGGCCTTGCAAGCGGCGCGCGTGGCAGGGGCGCACCCCCGCGACCCAAATCAATTCGGAGCCGTCAAAGACCAAGGGCAAGCGCCGCCGCTCTTCGCGCGGAATTCCCGCATCGGCCAAAAAACGCGTCAATTTGCGTGAACCGGGCGCGCCCAGGGGGAAAAAGCGATCGCCGGGGCGGGCGTTGCGCACGTGCAGCTCGACTTCGCTGGAGTAGGCCTCCAACTCGACCGAATCGGGGCCGGTCGGATGGGGACGATGCGCGACTTCCAGCAATAGGCGAGCGCAAAGATAAAGTTGCTGACCGAGTTCGCCGCCGGGTTGATCTCCGAGCGGAAGGCAGACTTCCTCGTTGAGCGCGCTCAGCCTCAGCTTGCGTCCGCGATCATCCTGGCCATGGGGATTGCCCGCTGGCTTTTGGCCGCAAACGAGCTGCGGCGGCAACAATGTCAGTTCCTTGGCACTCAAAACCAATTGCCAACCCCTGGGCAGGGTATGTCGAGCATTGCGATTCGATCGGGCATCCGCTTGGATGCGTTCGAGTTGCTCGCGCGAGGGGAACTGGCCGCTGCCGGCGCTGGCGAGCCGACTCAGGCTGCGCAGCATCACAGCTGCGGGGAGTTCCAAGAGGCGCGCGCGCTCAAGCCGGGCGCCCACGCGGGCGATGCTCGTCGGCGGCGGGGCCGCAGGGGAAGCGAGCGGAGCGGTCGCGCGCTCCCAGGGCCGAGGCCCCGGGCGCAGTTGCCACTGAATGCTGTGCGAGCGCTGCTCCAAGTCTTGTTCGTGGGTTTCGATGCTGCGTCCGAAACGCAACAGCGTGTCGCGGGCCGTTCCGCCGCACAGCTTTTCCACCGCGGGCAAGAGCCCGTGTCGCACGCGATTGCGGGCCCAGTTCGGATCGAGATTGGAGGAATCTTCGCGCCAGATGAGCCCGTTTTGACGGAGCCAAGTGTGAATTTGCGCCCGTCCAAGTTCGAGCAAAGGGCGCAGGATGCGCAACTTGAGCGCCGTCGATGGGCCCGGGTGCAGGTCCGAACCCGGTTGCAGCCAGCTCTCCGCTTTTGGGCTCCACAGTCCGCCCATGGTGCTGCCGCGCAGCCAGCGCAGCAGCAGGGTTTCCAGGGCGTCGTCGGCGTGGTGGCCGGTGACAATGGTGCGGTAGCCTGCATCCAGGGCGGCGTCGCACAGTGCGCGGTAGCGCAATCGGCGCGCGCGCGCTTCGAGGCCGGATCTCGAATGGGAAAGTTCGATTCGGCGCAGATGAAAGGGGATCTTGCGCTCGGCGCACAGCGCGCGACAGAACTCTGCATCCGCCTGGGATTCCTCTCCGCGCAAGCCATGGTCAATGTGCACGGCCAAGAGTGCGTGGGCACCGAGGGTGCGTCTTGCCAATTCCAGTGCGAACACACTGTCGGCGCCGCCCGATAGGGCCACCACAATCGGGCCGTCGCAGCTGTGAGCAAAACGGCTCGCGAGTTCGGGCCGGGGGGCGCCGCTCGCCATTGCGCCAGTCTGTGTTGTGTCCGCTGCCCGCGGCCGGGCGGGCGCAGGGTCGCTGGGGAATTGGTGCTTGGCTTGCGCTTTCAAGGTCTTTGAAGCTGCTTCCCGAGCTTCAACGGATTGATCCCGAGGGGGACCCAAGGTAACCTGTTTGCCCGTTTCTTGGTTGGGCTCCCGGTGGGGCTCCCGGGTGCCATGCCCCCGGGATTCGACCTGGAATCGGGATCGGCAACTCGCGCGAGCAGGTGCTCCCACAGGGGATTCCACTTGGGCGAGCTGAAGAATGCAGGCCTGTTTGTAAGGGCCGGGCTCGCGGACAAGTTGAATTCGGTCCTTGTCGATCCACGCATCGCACCACGCAACGCCATGCTGCGGTCCGGATCGCTTGCCGTCCCCGTACCAAGTGGACAATCCATGTGCGGCATGCGCACGGCGAGCGGTTCGCAGGATTCATCGACCCGGGCTCAAAGACAGCGCGATTCGTTGCACGGGCGGCGGCTTCCTTCCAACGCAAGACACTCAAAAGATCAGTTCATCGGTTCCGAGGCCCGTTTCAGCTCGGACCGAGTTTCTATTCCAAATCAAGGCGAGCGGTTGAGTATTTCTCCGTTCTCCGACTCCCTGAGCCACAACCCCCAACCAGAGACGAGAGCGAAAATATGGCTATCCGCATCGCCATCAATGGCTTCGGCCGCATCGGCCGAAACGTGTTTCGGATTATGTCCCAGCGCAAGGAATTCGAAGTTGTCAGCATCAACGACCTGACCGACTCCGGAACCTTGGCCCACCTTCTGAAGTACGACTCGGTTCACGGTCGCTTCGACGGCAAGGTGCGCGCGGGCAAGGGCTGGATCAGCGTCGATGGCAACAAGATTCAAATCACTGCCGAGCGCGATCCCGCGAACATTCCCCACGCGGCCAACAAGGTGGACTTCGTGGTCGAGGCCACCGGAGTGTTTGCCACCCGCGCCGCCTGCCAAAAGCACATCGACGCCGGC
>JAJDES010000601.1 GCA_029259675.1 Planctomycetota bacterium | reverse complement strand
GTGATGCCCTCGATCATCAAGTTGTTGCCGATCAGCACGGTAATCAGCAGCCCCATGTCGTCGCGCATCAGCCAACGGATCAAGCGCGCTGAGCGCCTGCCTCCCTCGGCTTCGCCCTCCACGCGCAATTCCGAAAGCGTGTAGAAACCGGTTTCGCTACCGGAGTAAATGGCAGAGAAGAAGAGCAACACGAGCAGCAGCCCGATCGCGGTCAAATAAATCACGCGCTCACCTCCGATTGATCAATCACGCGCAGGTCGACGGCGCGCACGCGCCTACCGCGAACCTCGTGCACGATCATCTCCAGGGGACCGTACTGCACTTCGTCTCCGACCCGTGGAATCCGCCCCAGTAGAGCGGTTACGAAGCCGCCCACCGTTTCAAATTGGGCCGGCACGATGCGCGTTCCAAACTCATCATTCCAATCGCGAATGGAGAGGCTTCCATCGACGCGGTAGAGGCCCTCACCGAGGGGCACGGCCACATGCTCACGGCGCTCTTCCTCCATGCGCAAATCCCCGACGATCTCTTCAAACAGATCCTCGATGGTCACGACGCCGGCGGTCCCGCCCCACTCGTCGACCACCAGGGCCTCCTCGACACGCTCGTCCCGCATGGCGTGCAGGAGCGAGAGGCAACTGGCCACTTCGGGAACGAATTTGATCGGCATGATCATTTGCGCCAAGGGCCGTTGGGGTTGGTTCACCAAGTCCCTCACGCGCACGCACCCCAATGAATTGTCGGGGCTGCCCTTCATCACCGGCAACCAGGACATGCGTCGTTCCAGGGCCATGGCCAAGGCTTCGTCCCGGTTCGATCCGTCGCCCTCGAGGAAGAGCAGATCCACGCGCGGAGTCATGATCTCACGCACGCGCATTCCGTCGAGCTCGATGATCTCACCCAGGAGATCGGCTTCGCTGTCGAGCAACAGGCCGCGATCCGCGCTGCGTTCCAAGGCGCGCGCCAGATCCTCCGTCGACAGACCTTGCTTGTTTTGCATGCGCTCGCCCGTGAGCCCGTGGAACCATTCGAGCAAGCGCGTCAAATTGCGGCGCAACGGACCCAGTGCGCGCACCAAGCCCAAGAGCGGAACAGCGCCGATGCGCGCGACCAAGGGCGCCATTCGCAAGCCGATGGTCTTGGGCAGAATTTCTCCGCAAATGAGTACTGCCAAGAGCGCGCCGACCCAGACCCCCGCTTCGGATACACCGGCTTCCTTCAATCTGCCGTTGGCCGCTGCAAAAAACAGCAGGTTCACGACCAAGTTTCCGAACAGCACGGTGACAAGGAGATCGCGCGGCTGCTTGAGCAATCCCTTGACGAGATCGCTCGAATGGGCCCGTTCGTCCGGCGCCAAACTGAACAAGGCGGTTTCCGTCGCGCTAAACATGCCCGAGAGGGCCAAGAGAGCGCCGAGCACAAACCACGTCGCCACCGGAACGGCTGCCAAGGCCTCCATTAGTTCAGCTCCCCCGGTACTGCACTGTGCGCTTCGAAGTGATCCATGCGAGCTGGATCCAATTGGAATTCGATAGTTGGCTTGGGCTTCATTGCTCGCCGCCCGGGGCTGCATCTGTATCCGTGCGAGGCTTGGAGCCGTCTCCACCCTGTGGAGCATGGGGCAACTCCAGGTCCACTTGGAAACCTGCACCCGGCTCGGAGCGCAAGAGCATACGGCCTCCGTGGTGCGCCACCGCGTTTTGAACCACGGACAGTCCCAAACCCGTTCCCTGGCCCACTTCCTTGGTGCTGAAGAAGAGGTCGCTCACGCGCTCCAGTTGCTCGGCCGTCACTCCGGGGCCGTTGTCCCGCACACGCAAGGTGTAACCGCCCGCGCGGCTCCAAAGCAAAATCTCTACCTTGCCCGCTCCCTGCGCCCCGGCGGGACGTTCTCGAATTGCATCCAAGGCATTGCTCAACAAGTTCAAGAGCGCCTGTCCCAAGTCGTGCCGCGCACCCTGCACATGGGCTCCGCGAACTTGATTCAGTTCGCCCACGCCCAGGACCTTGGCACCTTCAAACTGAAAGCTGAGTTCACAGCCTTCGCGCTCCGCCCTGTGGCTCACAAGCGCCATGGCGTCGGCCACAACTTCGCACAGGTCCACTTCGGCGAAACTCGTTTCGCGCGGCGTGAAACGCAGCAATTGACCGACAGTCAAGCGAATGCGCTCAAGTCCATCGCGCAACAATTCCAGATACTGATCGCGCTTGGCGTCCGACAACTTTCCGCGCTGCAGGGATTCGACCGCGTTCAACAGCCCACCCAGCGGATTGTTGATCTCATGCGCAATGCCGGCAGCCAATTCCCCCATCGCGGCCAAGCGCCTGGCTCCCATGGCCGCCGCCTCCGCCTGTCGCGCTTCACTTGTGGCTCGGTCCACCTCGGACCGCAGGCGTGAACTGAATCCGTCAACGGTACTTGTCATCTCGTTGAAGGAGCGAATCAGTTGAGCGAGTTCATCCTGTCGAGGCGATTCTTCAAGCCGTTTCGAAAAGTCGCCGCCCGCAATGTGCCGCGCACCTTCTGCCAAATTTTCGACCGGTTCCAACACCAGCCTGCGCAAACTCAAGAAGGTCACGCCGGTCAGGAGCAAAGTGGAAAGCAAGTACCACGGAACTAGATTTTGGACCACGGAACGCAAATCCACGGCGGCTTCCGTTCGGAACCAACAGGCACCCCAAATTCCATCCGGGCCCGGAATCGGAACGGCGCGACCGCTTTCCACGCCAACCACGCTTTTGTTCGAAGTCATGGCCTCAAAGGCCGCGGCCAAGACTGCCTGATTGTCAAACTCCGCCGGTCGCTCGGAACTACCAACGGGATTGATCGCTACGCCGGGCAAGAGAATGCGACCGTCGGCGGTGCGCACGGCTTGGCTATCGAACAAAATCGCATCTTCGACGGCCTGCCAACTCGGCCACTGCAGAATGCGCGCGACGTTCAAATCACCCAGCGCGCGAATGTTGCCGGTCAGGGCATAACCCAGTCGATCGGCCAACTCCTCGGACAAGCGACTGCCTTCATTCGAAAGTCGCGAGGCGAGAAAGGGTCCGGCAACCATGAAGGTCACCGCATTGATGCCGGCCACCAAGACCAGCACGCGCACCCGCAGGGAATGGCGCCATAGGTGGAATGCGCTTCTAGCGGGCGGTCCCTGTTGCGAATTTGAGCTCGGCCGGTGGCTGCCCTGTGGACTGGAATCCAATTGAGCTGACCTCACGTCCAAGCGCCGGCCCGCACGAGCGGCCCAACGCAACCGACGGGCTCGGGCGCCTTTGAGAAGGAAAGATTCACAGCGAAAGTGTGTCGCATTAAACGCGGATCAGCAATCCATACGGTCGGTCCCACGTACACAGCACGCCCCCTGCGAACGCCGCACTCCGCAGTAAGCAAAAGCCGAGTCCCCAATCCCGCTGTTTTGGGTCGATTCCGCCATTTGCTGAACATTGCGATCCACATAGATGGATTTCTAGCCCTGGGATTGAAGCGTATTCATCAGCTCCATCAAAGGCATGAAGAGAGCCACGACGATGAAGCCGACAAAGATCGCCAGTACGATCAGCAACAGGGGCTCCATCACTTTGAACAACGTGTCAATCCGGCGATCGACCTGGACATCGTAGGCATCGGCCACGCGCAGCAGCATGCTGTCCAACTCGCCTGTTTCTTCCCCCACATCGACCATGTTGATCACCAAGTCGTCAAAGACTGCGGCCTCGCCCATCGGCGCCGCGATCGACTCGCCCTCCCTCACGGTAACGCGAATGTCTTCAACGGCCTCTGTCAGCACGTCGCTGGAGCTTGTGTCGCGCACGATCGCAAGCGCATCGAGGTGTGGGACGCCGGCTTCGATCAAAGTTCCGAAGGTGCGCGAAAAGGAGGCGATGAGCGATTTGGTGAGCACATCACCCAGCACTGGAATTCGCAGCAGCAAGCCGTGCACTCGAAAGCGGTACGCCGTGGGCTTGCGCATGCCCAGGTAGTGCAAGAACAGCAGCAAGACGGGCAGTCCGAAGACCAAGTACCAACGCTCCGTTGCGATGCGACTTAGATCCAGGAGCAGTTGAGTAATGGCCGGCAACTCGGTGCCGAAGGATTGGAATATTTCGCGAAACTTGGGGATCACCCAGGCGATCACCACCGAAACAACAATCAAAGCCACGGCCACCACGACGACCGGATAGACCAGGGCCCCCACGACTATCGCGCGCACTTCGGCGGCCTTTTCGCGAAAGATGGCCAGACGCTGCAAGACGGTATCGAGCACACCGCCCACTTCCCCGGCACGCACCATCGAGCAATACAATTGGTCGAAACTGCGCTCGTGCTTGCCCATGGCCTCCGACAGCGGAGTGCCGCCGGCCACATCTTCAACCAGTTCGCCCAACACAAGCTTGAATGGTCCCGGCCGCGTTTGGCGCTCGAGAATGGTCAGCGCGCGCACAATGGGAATGCCCGCTGCGGAAAGCGTTGCCAGTTGAATCGTAAACTCGGTAACGACTTGACCGGAAATGCGCCGCTTGCGCCCACCGGGCCGGTTCTCTCGGCCCTGGCCCGGCTTGGATGCGGCTGACGCCGACGGGCGGGCCATCCTACGTTGCAGTCTCTTGGCCATAGTCAGTTGGGAACAATGCTTCCTTGAGGCAACAACGATTTCCTATCGAGCCATTCCGACCGGCCGTCCTCACAGCGCGGCGCAAGCGCACTTCGGACCGATCCCCGAGACCTAGAGGTCAACACGGCCATCACAGGGACCCCATCGTTTCCCGCAGCACTTCCTCCACGGTTGTGCGCCCCGAAGCGGCCGCGGCCAAACCGCTCTCGCGCAGGGAACGCATCCCCGCCGAGCGCGCCAGGGCGCGGATATCGTCCGTCGAAGCGCCCGCTTGAATGGCCGATCGAATTTCGGGATTGACTCGCATGATTTCAAAGATGCCCATGCGTCCTCGATACCCCGTGTGAAAGCACTGGTCACAACCTTTGCCGAAGCTCAGTTCGCGGCCCTCAACCAAACCGGCATCCGGCCCCAATTCGCGCAGCAAATCCGCATTCGGAGTGAAACTCGTGCGACAGGAGGCGCATACACAGCGCAAAAGTCGCTGGGCAATCACAGCCTCCAGGGTGGCTGTAATCAAAAAAGGCTCCAGTCCCAAATCGAACAAGCGCGCCACGACGCTCGGTGCATCGCTCGTGTGAACAGTCGAATACACGGTGTGACCGGTCAGGCTGGCCTCCACCGCCACGGCCGCCGTGTCGCTGTCACGAATTTCGCCCACCAAAATTCGATCGGGATCCTGCCTTAGCACCGTGCGCAAGACCTTCGCGTAGGTCACACCAATTTCTTCGTGTATCGGCACTTGCACGATCCCATCGATGTCGTATTCAACCGGATCTTCGACCGTGACGATCTTGACACTCGGCTCATTGATTTCGCCCAGGAGTGAGTAGAGCGTGGTCGTCTTGCCCGAACCCGTCGGGCCGGATGCGAGCACAATCCCGCTCGGCAAGCGCGTCAGTGCGCGCAAATCCGCCTCCTCTTCCGCGCTGGGACCCAGGGCCGACAAATCCAAATTGACTTGGGATCGATCGAGCACGCGCAGCACCACGCCCTCACCTGCAATGCCCGGCAATGTGGCCACGCGCAAGTCCACGGGTCGACCGTCAATCGACATTTCAATCCGGCCGTCCTGGGGCAGCTTCGTGTCCGCGATGTCGAGATCGCTCATAACTTTGATGCGCGCCACAAGCGGTGCAGCCAAGTGCACCGGAGGTGCTTCGATTTCGTACAACGCCCCATCGACGCGGTAGCGCACGCGCAATTCATCGGGGAAAATTTCGAAATGAACGTCGCTGGCACGATCTTGAATAGCTCGGCGCAAAATCGAATTGAGCAAGCGCACGACGGGCGCGCTTTGGGCCGCCGCCTCCGCATCCTCATTGGTGGCGCTCTTGGCCGCTGCGTCGATGGCGTCGCGCAGGGAACCACCACTGCCGTAATGCTCGGCGATGCGCTCGCGCAACAGCGCGCCATCGGCCACGGCGGCTTGCATTTCGAGCCCGGTGGCAAAGGACAAGTCGTCGAGCAGCGGCAAGTTCAAGGGATCGGCGATCGCCACCACCAGAGTGGCTCCGCGCACGGCCAGGGGTAAGAGGCCAAGGGTGTGGGCCGTATCCCCGTCAACGCGTGCGATCGCATCGGCTTCGGGCGTCACGCGGGTCAGGTCCACGCTGCCCAAGCCCGCCTGTTCGGCCAGGGCCAGGGTTAGTGCGCGCGCGTCGCAGTAACCAAGGCTCAGCAAGTGTTCACCGAGCAACCCGCCCGCCTTGCGTTGCAGAGCCAGGGCCTCTTGGACCTGATGCTCGCGCACGACGCCCGACTCCTTGAGTATCTCGCCCAAGAGGCGCCGGCCCTTGCCGCCCGCCCCGGCTCCCGATTCCGTTTGACCCCGAGTGCTCATCCGAGCCGCGCCTCCAGGTCGCGGCGGTCCTGCGCGGCGTCCAAGGCCACATCGCGGGTAATCAGGCCGCGCTTGATCAAATCGAGCAAGTAATCATCAAGCGTAATCATCCCCAAGCGCCGCGAAGTCTGAATCGAGGACGGGATTTTCGCCGTTTCGCTCTTGCGGATCAGGTTCGCAATGGCGCTGGTCATGATCATCACCTCGAAGGCCGCCACGCGCCCCTTGCCGTCGGCGCGCGGCAGCAAGAGTTGGGAAAGGACGCCGGCAATCGAAACGGAGAGTTGCGCTCGTATTTGCGCCTGCTGCCCCGCCGGGAAGGCGTCAATAATGCGATCCATGGTGCGCGCACTGCCCGTCGTGTGCAGCGTGCCCAAAACCAAATGGCCCGTCTCTGCGGCTGTGATCGCAGCCGAGATCGTTTCGAGGTCGCGCATCTCCCCAAGCAAGATAACGTCGGGATCTTGACGCAGCGCGCGCCGCATGGCCTCAGGGAAATCGGGCACATCCTGCCCGATTTCGCGCTGGGTAACGATGCCCTTCTTATGGCTGTGGTAGTACTCGATCGGATCTTCAATCGTGACGATGTGACGATCTTGATTGGTGTTGATCCAATCGATCATGGCCGCCATGGTGGTCGTCTTACCCGAACCCGTGGGTCCTGTAACGAGTACCAAACCGCGCGGACGGCGCAGCAACTCACACGCAGCTTCGGGCACACCGATTTCCTTGAGATCCAAGAGGTGCTCGGGGATTAAGCGCAAGACCGCCGACAAGCGGCCGCGTTGACGCAGCACGCTGACACGAAACCGGTTCCCGCGCCGACCCGCCAGTCCAAAGTCACAGGTACCGTCGCGCTGCAAATCCTCCCATTGGGTGTCGCTGCACAGCTCCCGGCAAATCGATTCGCACTTCGCATCGTCCAGTTCAAGGGCGGCCATGGAAGTCAAACGGCCATGGTGCCTGAGTATCGGCGGACGCCCGGGATTGAGGTGCAAATCCGAAGCGCCGCTGTCTACGGCATGATCCATCCAAGCGGTTAAATCGGGTGCGCTCATATTCCGAACTCGAGGCTGAAGTTGAGGGTGCACATAGAAGCTCCCCGCGGGCAACAGGTTGCATGGCCCGGCAAGCTGAACTTGGATTCACGCACCATTCGCAAGCTCCCTGTGATTGTGGCTAGGTGTCATCGCAGTGGTCATCGCGGCCTGTTTTCCTCGAGTGCGAAATCCTCATCCTCGCCATCCTGCGCTTCGGTCGCCATACGCGTCACGCGCAGGACCTCCGTCAAGCTGGTGCGACCGTCGGCAACCTTGCGGGCACCGTCCACGATCAGGGGCCGCAACATGCCCCGGGCGAGGGCCGCCGCGCGAATCACGGCTAGGGGTTCGGCGCGGTACACCATGTCGCGCAGGTTGGAGTCCAACTCAAATAACTCGAACAGGCCGATGCGCCCCCAATAGCCGGAACCCTCGCAGGCATCGCAGCCCACGGGCGCATGAAATTGCCTTTGCCCCAATTCCGCCGCGGTCAGGCCCAAGATCCGCAGCTCATGGGCGCTGGGTTGGTAGGGCTTGGCGCATTTGGCGCACAGGCGGCGCACCAGCCGCTGGGCCACCACCCCCTGCACCGAGGTGGAAACCAAGAAGGGTTTTACGCCGATGTCCGCCAAGCGCGTCAGCGCCGAAGTTGCATCGTTGGTGTGCAGCGTTGAAAAGACCAAGTGACCGGTCAGCGAGGCCTGAACAGCGACCTCGGCCGTTTCCAAGTCACGAATCTCCCCCACCAAAATGATGTTGGGGGCGGCGCGCAACATGGCGCGCAAGATGCGTGCGAAACTCAAGCCCACGCGCGGGTTGACCTGTACTTGATTGATGCCCTTGATGTGGTACTCGACCGGATCCTCGGCGGTGATGATTTTCACATCGGGCCGGTTGAGCTCGGAGAGAGCCGAGTAGAGCGTGGTTGTCTTACCCGAGCCCGTGGGGCCCGTGATAAGGACGATGCCGTTCGAGCGCGTGATCATGCGCCTGAACCAACTGTAGTCCTGCTCATCGAAACCCAACTCGGCCAAGCTAATCAGGCCGGCGCTGCGATCGAGCAAGCGCAGAACAATGGTCTCGCCATGATTCGAAGGCAAGATCGAGGCTCGAATGTCGATCGCGCGGCCCTCCAACTCAATCGCAATGCGCCCGTCCTGGGGCTTGCGCTTCTCCGCGATGTCCATGCTGCCCATGATCTTCAGCCGACTGACCAGGGGCGCGGCCAGATGCTCGGGATGCTCAGCCACTTCGCGCAAAACGCCGTCGATGCGATAGCGCACGCGAACGCGCCCGCCCTGGGGCTCGATGTGAATATCGGAAGCGCGCATCTCCAGGGCTTGGCGAAAAAGGCGTGTAACCAAGCGCACCACCGGCGCGTCGGAATCCTCCTCCGTGCGAGCAGCCAACCTTTCCTCCGCCGTTTCGCTGGGCTCCTGGCCGTAGTGCTGGAGCAGGGCAGCGCCCAAGAGCGAAGGGGCAGCTAACGCGCAGGTAACTTCGCAACCGAGAAGGAATGACAGCTGATCGGCAACGATGCGCTTGAGCGGATCGTCAACGGCGACCACCAATTTCCCTTGGCGTTCCACCAGCGGCAAGACGCGCTGCTCGCGGGCCACCTCGGCCGGAACGCGCTCCAAAATGGAGGCGGCGATGTTGCCCTTGCTCAGATCCACAAACGGCAGGCCTTCTTGGCGCGCGAGCACACGCACCAACTCGGTCTCATCAACGCTCCCGAGGGCCAACAGCGCTTCGGCCAGGCGAATGCCGCGGTTGCGCTGATGGGCTAGGCCCGCACGCAATTGCTCCTCAGTGATCGTTCCCGCTTCGAGCAGAAGCTCACCCAGGGGACGTTTCAATTCAGGCGATCCGCGGTTGGAGGACTTGGAAGGACGGGCCACGCAACCGTGGCGAGCTACCGATCCTAGCGCAGCAGCCCCTGCGGGTCACCGGAACCGTATGGCAGTTCTTCGGCTCAGCTCGAAGTGACGCCGGCAGAGGCGCGAGGGGCGCGCCCACGGGCCGGCCATGGCGGCGCCTTTTGCCCGCGTTGCCACAGGCGCACGCCGCCCGCCCGACCCAGGCGGCTGCGCGCGCAGTGTGCGAGCGCCGGCGGCGTCTCGAACCGTGGGATTGGGCACACGACCGGTTACTGACCGGGCGGTTTCGAAGGGGGCATGACCAGGGCCGTGAATGAAATGTCCTGGCTCTCCTTGTCCGGGTGGCCGAGTTTGACGCCGATTCGCCCGCGCAGTGCACCCGTGTATCCCTCGGGAGCCTTGAGGCCCATGACGATCCGGTAGTGACGACCCGCTTCGATCGTATCCACGCGCAACTCCGTTTTGTCGGCATGCTCAAAGGTGCTGCCCGGTGCCAAGCCGCCCAGGGTCAAAACCGGCAGCGGCAGGTCGAAATCGGGATCTGCGTTGTGAATGTCGAGCACGCGCTCGGAGCTCTCGCCGGCCAGCATGCGGCCAAAGGAGATGTAATTGGGTTTGAAGGTCACCAGACCCTGCACTTGCACCAGCACGTAGCCGGTCACACTGTGCATTTGGGGCTCACCGTTGGGACCGGGCATGGCGCCCTCCACCGCTTGATCGCTGACAAAGTTCAGGCGGTAGTTGTTGCCCGGTCGCTCGGGGATGCCGGGACCCAGGGTCACCTTGGCCAGCCATTCCGGGGCCAGTCCGTTTTCGTCGGGATCGAGCGGCACCAACTCGACTTTCAGCTCCTCGGGAAGCGTTTGCGGCAAGCTGATGCTAAAGCGATCCGATACTCCGCTGGTGATGCGCATCTCACCTTGCAAGACAGACTTGGAAGTCGCCTGACCGAAATTGATTGTCGGCTGCGGTTTGCCGTCGGCTTCAATATCTAGAAAGGTTTTGACCTGGGCCTTGAGCTGCAGGCGCAAGGGACCGGCGGGATCGGTGCTGATTACCGTCACATTGCTCTGGAAACGGTTGCGCTTGCCCTTGGTATCGATCGAAGTTTGAATTTCAATCACGCTGCCCGGATCGATCGGCAAGCCCATGCTGTAGAGCCGTTTGCTGCCGTCCGACTGAACAATCATGGCTTCGGCGCGCGTGCAACCGCAGGACTTCTTCAATTCGGAGATGGTCAAGGGCTCTTCACCTTCGACGCGCAGGCTGAATGCAAAGTCGGAAACATCGCCCTGGGTCATGTCCCCGAAGTCGTGTTCGGCACTGCCCACGGGCACCAACTTGCTATTGGTCGTTTTCCCCAGGCTTGCGGGCCGCGGGGGGCCCACTCCCGCAACTGCTTTCTTGGTTCTATTGAGGCTCCCAAGGTCTACGCCCGTGTCCAGACTCTTGGGTGACCAGGAACTCTTGCGCTCCGCGGCGCCGCTTCGATCGCGAGCGACAACTTCGCCCGTTGATTGATCAGCCGGACGTATCGGCGCGATCGGCTTGCCGCGCACGCCCGATTGAACGAGAGCCGAGTTCTTGACGACTCCACTGAACGGCACTTCAATCTGGGCTTTCTTCGGATGTCCGACCGGCACCACGACGGTTCCCGTGAAGGAGCCGTTCAAATCGCTCGGCGCGGTAATCGTCAACATCACCTCATAGCTCACGCCCGGAACGATTGGGCTGGCCTTCACCACTGCTGCCGTGGGGTACTCAAAGTCTCCGCGGCGCCCGCGAATGGTCGGCTGCGGTTGAACCAAGTTGAATTCATTGTCGCGACTTTCCACGCGCACGGTGCGCTGCATGACTTGACCGGGGGTCATGCTGCCGAAGTTCATGTAGTGGGGTGTTGCGTCCACAACCGCCATCACAGTCACTTGAGCGTGGGCGGTGACGCTGTGGAACGCGGGAGCCGAATTCACGGATTGCTCACCACCCTCCATCGGATAATCCGAAATGAGTTCTATCGGAAAGAGCCGATTGCGCCCTTCCGGCACGCCCGGTCCGATTTTTAAATTCACGGTCCACTGCTTGGCGCGACCCATTGCATCCGGCTCAACCGGAACCAGCTCTACCTGAAGATAGTCCGGTATGCGCCTTTTGTTGACGGTGAGCTTGTAGGCGTCGCCGTACGAATTCGTGACTTGCAACTGTCCCTGGGCCTCCCCGTCGCTTTGCAGTTCGCCAAAGTGAAAGCGCTCTGGGCTGACCGTCAGGAAAGTGATCACCTCTGCCTTCAGCTCAAGTTGACTGATCTTGTTGTCGCTGGTTCGCAACGTCACCACGGTGCGCACCTGATCGTGCTTTCCGGCCGTGTTCAAACGGGCGAGCAACTCCAACTTGGTTCCGGCAACCAGCTTCTGCCCAATTTCGTACGGACTGCGAGTTCCCGCCGAACCCAGGACGCTGGTTTCGGCGATGGTGCAACCGCAACTTGGCTTCACTTCGAGCAGGGCCAGAGGGTCTCCGGGACCCACCTCGAGTTGGAAAAGGTGCTCGGTAACTACCCCCTGGGCCAAGGTTCCGAAATCGTGGCTGGGCGCATTGATCGAGAGCAAGCGCGAGTTCCCGCTCTGACCGGCCGCATCCTGCGAGGCGTGCGCGTGCCCCGAGTGGTCTTCTTGGGCGAGTGAGGCCGGTGCGGCGGTGGCTGAGGTACCGCAAAGGGCGAGGGCAAGAACCGGCAGGAGCGAATCAAGCATGCGAGGGCTGCGCTTTTGAAGGTGAATCTTCATGGGGTGGCTTCAATTGGGAATGGAGAACAGCAGTCTAGCCGGTGCGCTACGGAGCGACTACTCGAGCTGTGAGCCCGGCAGCGAGGGTCGCGAACCAGGCCCGGGCCGAGGGAGCATGCTATTGGCGCCCAAAA
>JAJDES010000061.1 GCA_029259675.1 Planctomycetota bacterium | reverse complement strand
CGGCACGAAGCTCGTTTGCGACAAACCCAGGTCCAACATGTTTCCGGCGAACAGCGCCGCCGCACCCGCGAAGACAGCCGTTCCCAGGCGCCCGTCAGTCCCCTCTTTCCCGGCCGCGCGCAAACTGTGCAGGAACAGAAGAAACAAAAAGGTCGCGAACAAGCCCAAACCAATCAGTCCCGTTCCCTCCGAGACGGAAAGCAGCAGATTGTGGGGGTGCAAGGTCTTATCCGTGCCGTCGTAATAGGACGGCGAATCGGCACTGCGCCCGTGGGCAAAGTAATTGCCGGGGCCGATACCGAAAATCGGCTCCTCCGCCGTCAACTCCGCAGCTGCGTCCCAAAGGTAAAGGCGTTGGTGCAAACTTTGCCCCGAGGTGGCGGGTCGCATGATGGCTTCGCGCACGGGCTCGACAAAGAACACCATTGCAGTGGCTACGGCACCCAAGGCTGTCAACGAAACCCAAGTGCGCAGGGACACCCGGCGCACCAAGGCCATTGCGAACAATCCGACCAGGGCCGCCAGCCAACCGGTTCGCGAACGACACAGGTACAGGGCGGGAGTCGCGACCATGATCGAAGCGCACAGACCAACGCGCAACATGCCGCGCACTCCGCGCAACATGGCAATCGCAATCACCAAATGCACCGCTAAGAAAGTTCCCGTTAAATTCGGATGCAATCCGAACAGTCGCAGGCGCGATGCCAAATATTGAGCCGGCTTGACAACCTCCAACGACTCCATGGCTGCGGGGACCAAGCACACCGCCGCAAGACCGGCCAGACCCAATAGATTGAGCAAGCGCCCGATCGAATTCGGATTCAAGTGCCGCAGGATCAAATAACCCGCCACCGCACCGGAGGCCATTCGCCCCACCAACTCATCCGCGCGTCCGGGATAATCCCCGAGCCAGCCGCACAGGGCCGTCCACAGCAAGAAAGCGGCAGCCAGCAGGAAGAGACGCCTCTCCTGGCGCTTGGATTCGTTGCCCGCAACCCTTTGCCAGGGCGGCGCAATGGCCGGCGAGCAAAGGGCGCAGCTCGCCAGGGCCGCAAACAGCGGCCAAAACAGTTCGGTATTGCGCGTCCAAAACTTTCCGTTTGCCAGGGCAAATAGCGACATGGCCATGACCGCGCGTTCCGCAATCGGAGCCTTGGAAAGCAACCAATAGGCCGAAAACCCTAGGCCCAGGAGGCAGTAAAGCCAGGTCAATTGGGGGCTATCCCCGCGCAACGAAGCCGAGGCGTAGGATCCAAGTTCCGCCTGCACGGCGGCGGCCATGGCCGCTGTGCACAGCGCCAGGCCAAGCGCCACACTCCATGTGGACCCATCGAGCCGGCCCCGCTCGCCTCCGGCGGCGCCTTTGGAAGTCCGCATGCGCCAAGCGGCAACGAGCGCGAAGACGAGCACCCCGGCCAATTGCAGGCCCAGAAACTTTGCGGCCCCGCCCCCCGGCTCAAAAGCGCGGAACCAGGCCACTCCGGCACAGGCTGCGAGTCCGGCCACCGGCGGCAGGATCTGAAGAGCGATGGGATTGCGTTTGGGATCGGCCAAGCGTTTGAGTTTGGGGCCGTGGACCGCCGCGAGCATCCTAGCTTCGCTCGCCCCCGCAAACGATTCTCGGCTGGAGCCGCCCAGCACAATTCTGAGCCGGCTTGGATCGTCCAGGCTTGCCGAAGCCGGTTCCAGGCCCTAAAACCGCTGGCCCAGCCCGCGCCTCGATCCTCCCCCACGACTCGCCGCGAGCCAACCCGAGCCGACATGAACTTCTTTTGCCGCATCTTCGGACACACTTGGGTGCATCGCACCGAAGACGCCAACCCGTGTTGGAATACGACCAAGAAGGGCGCCGTTCTGGTGCCTTCGACAAAGGCCGACACGAAGTACTTCGATGTTTGCCAGCGCTGTGGCGAGCGCGTCGAAAGACCCCTGGACCGCACCTTCCCCGACTCCATGGATGATGTGGACGATTCCGATCGCCTCGTCGCCAAGGATTAGTCCGAGGCATATCCAAAAGCGCCGCGGGCGGATGGCGCTGTCGAAGTGCACGAGTCGCATCCAGCGACTGTTCGGCGGAGCGCTGCTCGGGCCACGAAAATCAGGGCGAATGCTTCGCCACCGACTTGAGCAGCATTCGGGCTGACTGTGCAAAGCTCGCGAACTTCGAGCCCGCGCAACTAGGCTCGCCAGGTTTGTTTCAAATGAGTTCGCGCCGATTTGCCTTCAGCGGCTTGAGGTGATCGTTCCTTAGCCGGGCTCAAAGCTTTGAATCCAAGGGGCCCTTGCTCGGGCTGCGCCAAGCGCGTTCCGTCTAGCCTTGCTTCGACCAAGTCGAAGACATGACGGCGCGCATGTGGGGTTGGTCGAGGATGAAGTTTTCACCTGGGGCGGCGCCCACGAACCACTTCCAAAGAAAGGCGCCGCGCAACCAAGAACTTTCGCGGCCGAGGACCTCCAGGCCGACTTGCAAACAGCGACTCTGCAGGGCTAGCGCGGCCGGATCGGAGCTACTGCGGTAATCCCATGGTTCGGCTGCAGCTTGCAGCGAATTGTTGTATCCCAATTCGGTCAAAATCACGGGCTTGCCGGTTTGCCTGTGCAAGGCCGACAAGTCGCCCAGAATCCTCTGCCAACCCGCTTCGAGTTCTGCCTCTTGCGGATCGCTCTCCAGGCTCAAGGGGAAATAGCCTTGCACGCCGATGCAATCCAACGCGTCCCAAAAGGGCAGCTTTTGATAGTCGGTCCAGTTCGAAGCAAAGGTGAGGTGTGAGTCCGTTTCCGCGCGCACGGCGCGCACCAAGTCGCGCCACTCGGCCTCATCCTGCGGGCGTGCCAACTGATCGAGTTCCGTGCCGACCGCGAAGGCCGCGGCAC
>JAJDES010000007.1 GCA_029259675.1 Planctomycetota bacterium | reverse complement strand
GATTCGGATTCGTCTGCGTGCGATTGACTCGGCTTGGACGGTCCATTCAGCTGCTGCGGAAGCCAAACTGCACTGGGCCGCAATCATGCAAGCACTGTGCCAGTCTCCGGACCCAGACCCCACCTCAGCGCACCTCGCCGCAGCGCAGCCCGGTGCCTGCGGTCGGCGAAGGAGCGCGTAGAAAGTGGCCGGGGAAGGTTGCCAGAAAAGCTGCGTGAATGGGGCCCAGTGAGACGCTTGCCGGCGGCAGTTCCCGCTGAGGTTGACCGATAGGGTCCATTCCGCCCGCTGGGGCATCCTGGGGCGGTGGGCGGTCGGGCGATGACGCGCCGGGCCCAAGTGTCGTGGCGGCGTTTTCCAATTCAGGCGCTATCCTCTGGAGCCGCGATCGATTGCAACATTCTCCGCTGGATCTGCCAATGCCCACAATCAGCTTGATTCGACGAAAGCGTTCTTTGGCCCACATCCCGTCACCAGGCTTCCATTGATGGCACCCATGGAGGAGCGGGCTGTTTTCGTGAGCGGCGGCAGCCGCGGGCTGGGAGCGGGAATTTGCCGCGCGATGGCTGCGGCGGGTTGGCGCGTGGCCGTCGGCTATCGCGGTGAAAAGGACCTGGCCGAAGCCGTGGCGGCGGACTGTCCCAATTCCATTTGTGTGCAGATGGATCAATCCGATGATTCCTCCGTGCGCGCGGCCCTGCAAGCGGCCGAAGCGGGCATCGGCGCAATCGATGCGCTGGTGAACAATGCGGCTGTGGCCCAGGAAATTCCTTTCGAGGAATTGAGCGACGAAGATTGGGAAAGGATGTTGTCCGTGAACTTGCTCGGACCGGTGCGAGCGATTCGCGCCGTCCTGCCTTCGATGCGCGAGCGCGGTTTCGGGCGCATTGTCAACGTGAGTTCGATCGGTGGGCAGTGGGGCGGTGTCAACCAAGTTCACTACGCGGCTTCCAAAGCGGCGTTGATCAACTTGACCCGTTCTATGGCGCGTTTGTATTCCAAATTCGGAATCACGTGCAATGCCATCGCGCCCGGACTGATCGCTACCGACATGAGCGCGGCGGAATTGGCGACGGAAGCCGGTCGCAAGAAGTTGGCAGGAATTCCGGCCCAGCGCCTGGGTCGAGTGGAGGAGGTCGGCGCAGCAGCGCTTTACTTGTGTTCACCGCAAGCGGCTTATTTGACGGGCCAAACGCTCAATCTGAACGGCGGTATGTATTTCGAATGAGCCTTTGCGTATCGCTACTTTTTCATCTCAACCTCAGCTACTCGTCGATCGAAGTTGACGCACGCCCTGAGTTGCTGGTGCGGTGCTACTGGCCGATGCTGCGACTGTTGGAGGGGCGTCCCTGGCTGAAGTTGTCGGTGGAGGCCAGCGCTTCCACACTTGAGTTCATCGATGCCATCGACGCCGGTTGGACTGCGCGCTTGTGCGAGTTGATCGACAGCGGACAGGTTGAATTCATCGGCTCGGGTGATACACAGCTAATCGGGCCGTTGGTGCCCTCCAGCGTCCACAGCGCCAATCAAAGGTTGGGCCAAGGGGGTTACAAGCAGTTGTTGGGTTTTGCACCGACGACGGCCCTTGTCAACGAGATGGCCTGGTCCCAGGGCATCGTCGACGGCTACCTCGATGCGGGCTATCGACTCCTACTCATGGAGTGGAACAACCCGCGACGAGCGCACCCCGAGTGGTCCGATGAGTTGCGCTACCGCCCTGTTTGGACGACTTCGCCGGCCGGAAACCAAATTCAATTGCTGTGGGCGGACGCGATTGCTTTTCAAAAGTTCCAGCGCGCAGTGAGCGGCGAATTGGATTTGGACTCCTATGTGGAGTGGGTGTTGGCGCGGGACACAGGGCCGAATCGGCATCTGTTCCTCTATTCCAGTGACGCCGAGGTGTTTGACTTTCGACCAGGTCGCTATGCCACGGAGCCGGATTTGGATGCGGTCAGTGAATGGGAGCGGATGGGGGCTTTGCTCGATGCACTGCGTCAAAACGAATTGGCCTTCACGACTCCGGCCGAGGTCGTTCGCAGCGAGTCTTTCACCGCGCATGAGAATGTGCAGTTGTGCTCAGCGCAGGATCCGATTCCGGTTAAGAAGCAACCGAAATACAACGTGACGCGCTGGGCCCTCACGGGTCGCGACGATGTCGGCCTCAACCGGATTTGCTTCGCGCGCGAACAGGATCTGGCAAAGAACGGTGGCTCGGATGAGGATTGGCGCGAGTTGTGTCGCGCTTGGTCAAGCGACTTGCGCACGCATTTGACGGCCGCGCGCTGGGAGGCCAGGGACCGCCTTGGATACGATCCCGCTCCATCGACAATCTCAACGGGCAAGGGAACGATCCGTACAGATTCGATTCCTTCGCCGCCGTTTGAGGCCGCCGTGGAGCATGGAGAGCGCTGGTTGCGTGTTCGCACGCAGGGCATCGTCGCCGTATTCGACACGCGCCGCGGTTTGGCTTGCGAATCCTTCGAAGCCTTGGATTCCGGTTGCGGATCGCTATTCGGGACACTGCGTCACGGTGCCTTCGACTCCATTGATTGGGCGGCAGATTTCTACAGTGGCCACGCTGTGTTGGAAGTACCGGGACGAATGCGTGTCGCCGATTTGGGGCGCGCCAGCGTTAGCGTCCTGCGTCATCCCGACTGTGTGGAGCTCTCTTGTGAAGTGCCCACAGGTCTCGGCCCCCTGCCCAAGCGAGTGCGCATTTACGCGCAGCGCATGGAATTTGAATTTGGGTTTTCGGCTTGGGGCGAGCGGCCCATGGGAAGCTTGCGCGCAGGCATGATTACGCTGGTTCCAGGTGCTTGGGAGGGCAGCCCCCTGTTTTTGCGTTGCAACCACGGCGGCGAACCGGAGCGCTTTGACTTGGTTGAGGGTTGCAATCACGCGGCAAGCGTTTCTCCATTGATCACGGCCAACGCAGCGTTTGGCGCCAGCGAAGCCTGGATCGAATTGGGCAACAACGCGCGCCGATTGCACATGAGTTGGTCAAGGGATCAAGCGGGTGCGTTGCCGCTGCTCACGCATCGTTTTGTGGACGGCATTCGTTTTTGCCGCTTGGCTTTTTCCTTGGCGGAGGTGGACGATACGTCCGTCGAAGGAGCGCGCTTGCATGATTTTTGCTTGGGCCTAACGGTGAAGGAAGGGCTTTGAGACCCTTTCGCTTGATCCCAGGTGGGACCGGTTTCTGTGCCGAAGTGTCGAGCAATCACCATTGTGATTTGGATCGTGCACTCGCCTTTGTCGACTGCGCAGCGCGCATGGGAACGGCTGCCGTCAAGTTTCAGCAATTCAAAATTCGAGAACTCTTCGCGCCCGAGGCTTTGCGGCACGATCCCGAGTTGCTGAAACGCGAAGCTTGGGAGTTGCCGTTGCATTTCAATCAGGAGCTCGCGCGGCGCGCACGGGAGCGCGGCATCGCCTTTTCCAGCACTCCCTTCAGCTTGGGAGCCATCGCTGAAATCGAGCCCCACGTGGATTTCATCAAATTGGCTTCCTACCAATTGCCTTGGACGGAAGTTCTGCGCGAAGTGGCACGGACGGCCAAGCCGGTCGTGCTCTCAACGGGGATGGCGGAAATGGATGAAGTTCGCTGCGCCGTTGATGTTTTGGGTTCAAACGGCTGCGAGTCTCTGGCACTCCTGCACTGCGTTTCCCTATATCCAATGCCGCCGGCTGCCGCGAATTTATCGGCTATGCAAAGTTTGCGGTCCGCCTTCGGGGTGGCCGTCGGTTGGTCGGATCACAGTCGCGACGAACGCGTCGTTCGCCGGGCCATTGCCGCCCACAAAGCCGAATGGGTTGAGTTTCATTTGGACCTGGATGGCAAAGGAGCGGAATACCCGAGCGGCCACTGCTGGTTGCCGGGAGAGATTGAACCTTTGATCCGTGAGTTTTCCCAAGTAGCACCGGAAGCGGAGCATTCGGTATCCGCTTTTGGGCAGGGCGTCGGCGGCGAGCGAGCGGGGGCTTTGGAGACTCAATCGCAATCATCGGATCCACTCGACGGAAATGGGAGGGTGGCTCCCCATCCTGACGAATCCCACGAACGCGAGTGGCGCAGCGACCCGCACGACGGCCTGCGACCATTCCGGCGGGTTCGCGCGGGGCTGAGCGAGTATCAGCCCTAGCCCGAGCGCGGTTGGTCCATGGGGCGGCGAGGCTCAGGGCCGCTTCTGCGGCATGTGCCCAAATGCGAGCGAAGGGCGCTTGGAGCGGGGCCCGCTCCCAAAGCGATGTCGCAACTTGGGACGCGCTACCAGCTTGCATTGGATTCCCATTTCATCACTCAGGTCTCGTTCAGACCGGCCCGATAGGGAATGGAAGCTCACTTTGAGTCCCAGGAAGTCTTAGCAGCCATGACCCGAATTCTAGTCATCGAGGATGACAAGCAAATGCAGTCGATATTGTGCCGCTGGCTCGATCGCGAGGGCTATGCGGTGGAGACTGCCGATGACGGCGACGAGGGCATGCGCTCGATCCGCGATAACCCGCCGGATTTGGTCATCACGGATATCTTCATGCCGCACAAAGAAGGCATCCAAGTGATCATGGAATTGCGCCGCGATTACCCCGACATGAAGGTCATTTCGATCTCCGGTGGTGGACGCTACGGCATTGAAAGCAATCTTGGCGCGGCCAAAGCCCTGGGTGCTGCGCGAACTTTCGCCAAGCCTTTTGATTGGACTGAGTTCATGCAGAGCGTGCGCGAACTGGTCGCCGCTTAGCCCAAGCGATTTGTTTGCACAATCGAAGTTAGGAATGACGCGAGCATGATGAACGCTGCCAATCGCGAGTGGATCGATCGCCGCTGGCCCAGGATCCTCTCCGAAATCGAAGGCTCTGCGCTCCCGAATCAAGTTGTTGAGCTGACGGGAGTTCCCTGCCAGCCAACTTTGCAAGTCGAGGGGATTCAACTCTCGAGCGGGTACGACCCCAGTGCTGAGGCAAACCTGCAGGCGGCCTTGGTTCCCTCGGACGCCTTGCGCGCTACGGTCTACGGACTTGGCAATGGGGAAGTTGTGCGCGTGCTTCTTGGGCGCAGTACCTTGCAGCAGTTGCAAGTTGTGATTCTTAGTCGCTCCCTGGCGCGGCTTTGCCTTGAGACCTACGACCATTCCGATTGGCTGTGTGATTCGCGCTTGGAGTTGGTTTTGGGCGACAGCCTCGCCAACCATTCCGCGCCTTTCAGCGCGCAACCCGCCTGCTTGCGACTGGCTGAAGACAGCTGCGGCCGCCTGCGAGATCTCGTCAACCTCGAGCTGGCAACGCCCTACATTCAGGCGAACATCGACGAGCGCCAACAATTGTTTGAGCAGCGCTTGCAGGAGAATCGCGGACTTCTTCACGGTGACGGTGACGTGGCCGAACTCTTCGGGCAATGGGCCGGTCAGACCGTTTTTGTGGCCGGTGCGGGACCGACGCTTACCGATCATCTCGAACTTCTTCGCGCCAGCGATGTCCCCCTAATCGCCGTGGATGCCTGCGTGCGGCCGTTGCTCGATGCGGGCGCCATTCCCGATCTTGTCGTGACGGCCGAAATTAGGCGCCGGGCCCAATTGAATTACCTATCCGGCGATCTGTCGGAACTGGAATCCTCAACTTTGGTTTACTCACCGCAGGTTCATCGGGACTTGCTCGAACGCTGGCCGGGCAAACGCTGTGCGTTCTATACGGCACATGCACGCTACGCCCAATTGGCTTCCGAGCTGCCGCGAGCGGCGCTGTATTGCTCGGGTTCCGTGATTCACCCCGCCATTGACTTGGCCGTTCAAATGGGGGCCGCGAGGGTGGTGCTGTTCGGAGCGGACTTTTCCTTCCCAAGGGGCCGCTCCCACGCGGGTGGCGTCCACAACAACAATCAACCTACGAGTTCCACCACCGGCACGTGGGTCGCGGGCGGGCACGGCCAGCGCATTCCAAGCTTGCCCAATTTGACCGGCTACCTGCGCGATCTCGAGCGCTACATCGCAGCTCACCCGCATGTGCGCTTTTCGAACAGCAGCCGCGAGGGAGCTCAAATCAAAGGAACGGACGATTACGCGGAGGCCTTGCTCGGTGCCTAGTCTCAAGGAAATACGCCGGCACTTGCTGGTCAGCGTTTCGTCCTTTCGAATCGGCATGCAGGCCCAGGGCAACGCGGCCTTGGTGTGCCTCGTCGATGGGTTGCAACAGGCACTCGAGACACCGTCCATGGGATTGGATGCCGGCGTCTTCCTGCCGCACCTACGAGAAATCCTGCAAGCCCAACAGCGCGGGGACTATTTGCGCGTTGCCGACTTGCTGGAGTTCGAACTGTCGCGCCTGATTTAGCTCGCCGCGCAGGCAAAAAGAAAGCGGGCCAGGTGGGGGGAAACCTGACCCGCCTTCGGGACTGCCTACGGATTGTTTTGTTGGACTTGTTTGCTGAATCTAGAGCTCGGGTCGGGCTTTGCGATCCGTGCGTATCGCGCTCGAACGATCTCTCCTCGGTGGGGCACTGGGGCAGTTGTTCAAATTGCTTAGGGGCCCCGTTGCGTCTCGACAAATGAAAGCTACCCCCGGATTCTGCATCCGGCCGCCGCGACACCAATTCGTATCGAATTGACGCAAACAGGGATGTTTGTTCCGTGTGCGCGGCCCCAAGCTTCGGCGCGTGGCAATGGGAGCGACACCGGGGCTGTGCTCGATTCTCAGTTTGGATCGTGGTGCGCACGCCGGCCAAGGCCCTGGCGGCAGACACCGAAGCCGGATGGGAGCGTCGGAAGCTACTGCGAACGAAAGCCCTGCGCCGAGTCGGGAGGCAGCGTGGACGCAATCCCAAGCAATTCCCGATGCCACTTCCGATGTTGAGCGCGCTCGCCCGCGCCGGTATCCCCTTGAATCCGAATCGCGAACCGGCGGCCGGCTGCGCAAAGTGGCCATCCAGAGTTGGCTGTCCAGGCGAATCAGATTCTTGGATTGTCGGCCCCGACCGGCCTGTTTCATTCTCATGGGCGTGAATGGAAGCGACGCAGCGAGTCGGCTACTCCAGAGCGTCGCTCCCAATGACGTGCTGTTCCGATAGGATGGCCGCACTTGAATTCACAGTAGGTGCAAGCTGAGTGATTTGCTCGATCCGTTGCTGTGCGAACGCTTTGGTGCTTGGCACAGGATTCGTTCTCCATCCAATACAGTCTCCATCCCAGGCAGCTTCTATCCCAGGCGGCTTCTATCCCAGGCGGCGGGCGTGAGCGGCTCAAGTCCAATGTTGAATATGGGTAGGATCAACAGAGCTTGCCCCTTCGTTGTCCGGTCTTGCACAGGGCCGCGCTTGCGAATGTGCACGCTGCAGAGTGGCCGAAGAGCACGTGCAAACTTGATCTAGCCCCGACATCCTCCTGATTGACTACCCAAGTCGCATTCTCAGTCAAGCTCCCTTAAGTCGCAACAACCGCATCTCGTGACACAGGATTCAATCTACATCTTGGCCGTATTGTCACTGGCCATCGCTGTTTCCGAGTGGTTGGTGCGCACGACTTTTTTGCGCCATGTGGGCACGGCGCTGCTTGTCATCGTTGTTGTCGCCGTGCTGGCCAACACGGGCGTGATCCCGCCCTACTCGGACCAGATTCCGGTTTATAGAGGCACTTTCAGCCATGTGGCCTACATCGGAATCTTCTGGTTGCTCTTGGGCGTAAACCTGCGCGATGTAGCGCGAGCGGGGCGCTCGATGTTGGTTCTCTTCTTCATCGGTGCTTTAGGGACGTCGGTCGGCGTCATGATCGGCATGTGGGTTGTGGACGGTTCCGAAACCA
>JAJDES010000600.1 GCA_029259675.1 Planctomycetota bacterium | reverse complement strand
CACCCAGGTTGGAAAAGTAGAAGTCCCAGTCGCCGTCGTGGTCGTAATCCGCGGCGTTGATGCCCATGTTGTAAAGCGGGCGCGGATCGAATCCCGTTTCCTCCGTAACGTCGGAAAAGGCCAAACCGTTGCCGCCCTCCACGTCATTGCGAAAGAGGCGGTCGGAGACAATCCAAGCCCCGAAGTCATTGCCGACCATTAGATCGGGATCGCCATCTTCGTCGTAGTCCGCGGTGCAAACCGAAAGCGTGCAGCCCGCGGTGTCTTCCCCCAGCGGAAAGGGATTCAGGTAGACGCCGTTGACATCGATGTCGGGCTCATCCGTAAAGACCGTGCGATTGTCCACGCCCAATTCCTCGGCCCGATCCACAAAGCGCGGCGAAGCCCCGGCGCCCTGGTTGATGTACAGATTGTTCGGATCGCCGGTGTGATACGGGAAGTGAATCTGCTTGATGTAGTTGCCGACATACAAGTCCAAGTCACCGTCCAAATCAAAATCCGCCCAGGAGGCACTGGTGCTCCAACCCGGCGCCAGCACGCCGTTCGCCTCCCCTACTTCTTCGAAGCTGCCGTCGGCCAAATTGCGCAGCAAGCCGTTGGGTCCGCGGTTGGTCAGGTAAATGTCGACCCAGCCGTCCTGATCGAAATCGGCAGCGGAGGCCCCCACGCTGTTCAACAATGTCGTGGCCACCCCTGCGTCCTGGGTCACCTCATTGAAATCGCCCGCGTCGTTGCGGAAGAGGCGATTGGCTCCGTTGCCGCTGGGGCAAAAGAGGTCCTCGTCACCGTCGTTGTCGTAGTCGACCCAGGCCAGCCCGCCCGACATGCCCAAGGTGTTGTCACCGGGAAGCGGCAGGAGATCGACGCCCTTGGCGGGCGCAAGGTCGGTGAAGTGCGAATTTTGGGCCTCTGAGCTGCCCGCGAGCAGGAAGCCCACGGATGCGAGCAAGGCGATGCGCTGCGTAAACATGTGGTGACGATTAAATGATTTAGGTGAGTGGCTCTCAGGCTGTGGGGACGGGCGCGGGACTGCGGAAGTTCCGAGCATCAACACCGCCAGTCCCAATGCGATTCGAGTTCGCGGATTGTTGGTGGAGACCACAGCCCGCTGGAGTTCGATCGCTTTCGACTGGAGAGTCGGTCCTCTGGCTCGGCGCCCACGGCGTGCTTCTCTGGGGCTAGCGCGGGGCGAGACAGCCGCCTGGCCTCCCCGCTGCACTAGATTAACCCAGTCCGATCGTTTTGGGCCGCGCCGATCCCAGCTCCGTCCCAGGTCGGCTACCCCAGGTCCCTTGGCCCCAACAAATCGCCCTGTGCCTGTGCCCACGCCAAAAGCCGAGCCAGAAGCGAGGGGTCTTGGCAGCAAAAAGCTCCCCACAGCTCCGCAATCGAGAGTCCCGCGACAAAGCGAGCGGCCGGTCCGCCCAGAAGTCGTGCTAGAGCACGTTGGGGCGGGTTGCTAGGCTTCCAGCGCCCTAAAAGAGGAGGGGAATATGTTTGAACACTGGATCCTGTGGTTGGGAGGCGCCGTGGCGCTGATCCTGGCAATCGCGACCTACGATGTGCTGCAGTCCAAGAACTCAATCCTGCACAACTTTCCCGTGTTGGGACACCTGCGCTTCATCCTGATCGAAATCGGTCCGGAGATTCGTCAGTACCTGGTTGCCAGCAACCGGGAAGAGCAACCCTTCAATCGGCTCGAGCGCGAATGGATTTATCACTCGGCCGACCGCAAGAACAACTACTTCGGATTCGGTACGGACGACCAGCTTTACGGGATCGGCTATCCGATCATCAAGCACTCGGTTTTCTCGCACCCCAACGCCGCCAAAACAGGCAACACGGGCAAGGCTCAAGTCCAGGTGCCCAGCGCCAAGGTCATCGGCAAGAGTCACGGTCGCAGGAAGCCCTATCAACCGACGTCGATCATCAACATTTCGGCCATGAGCTTTGGTGCCTTGGGCCGCAATGCGACCCGCGCCTTGAATTTGGGCGCGGCCAAGGCCAGCTGCTTCCACAACACGGGCGAGGGAGGTGTCGGCAAGCACCATCGCAACGGCGCCGACCTTTGCTGGCAAATCGGAACCGGTTATTTCGGCGCCAACAAAGAGGACGGCAGCTTCGACATCGAACGCCTGCGCTCGACAGTGGAATCGACGCCCGAAATCAAACTGATCGAGATCAAGCTCAGTCAGGGCGCCAAGCCCGGCAAGGGTGGTGTGCTTCCCGCCGCAAAGGTAACGGCCGAGATTTCCGAGGCCCGCGGCGTCCCCGAGGGTAAGGATTGCATCAGCCCCAGCACGCACAGCGCCTTCAGCGATGTGGATTCGCTGATCGAATTCATTGAGAACATCGCCGAAGCCAGCGGCTTGCCGGTCGGAATCAAGTCCGCCATCGGCCAGCGGGATTTTTGGATCGAGCTCGCCGAAAAGATGAAGGCCACGGGCAAGGGCCCCGACTTCATCACGATCGACGGCGGCGAAGGCGGCACGGGCGCCGCGCCCCTGACGTTTGCCGACCACGTATCACTGCCCTACAAACTGGGCTTCACGCGTGTGTACCGCATTTTCAACGATCTCGACCTCGTGGACGACATCACATGGATCGGAGCCGGCAAGCTGGGCTTCCCCGACCGCGCCATCGTGGCCATCGCACTCGGCGCCGACATGATTAACGTTGCGCGCGAAGCCATGCTCAGTATCGGTTGCATCCAAGCGCAAAAATGTCACACCGGCTTCTGTCCGACCGGTGTAGCCACTCACTCATCTTGGCTCGAGAAGGGCTTGGATCCGGAAATCAACGCCGGTCGTTTCGCCGCCTACATCAACGCTTTCCTAGGCGAGCTGATGGGCGTTACCCACGCCTCCGGTTATTCGCACCCCGGCGAGTTCACTCCCTACGACATTGAAGTCGGCGCGGGGCCGAACACCTTCAAGCCTTTGCGTGAAATCTTCGGCTACGACAAGAAGCAGTACGCCCCTGGGCAAACACCCAAGTACAAGGCCGAATCGGAGCACAGCAAACGCAAGCGCGCACTGGCCGAGGCCAAAGCATAAGTTCGAGCGTTCTGCGCAGCTTGACCTCCAACGCGCCGGTGCTCCCCAATTCGAGGGAGCGCCGGCGCGCTTTTTTTGATTGCACCGCTCGCGCCTAGACCCCGCATTGCATTCGGGGCCCGCAAGCTGCCAAGCATCCAGCTAGGCTCACGACCCAAGACCCTTGGCGAATTTGGGTGCGCGCCTCATTGCCGGGCCCGGTTTGGTCTGTGTTTCGTATAAATCGCCAAGCGACCCGCCGGCCCCAAGCAGAGCCCGGCCTGCTACTCTCGTCGCGCCCGCCCCCCCCCCCATTCCATCGCACACGATCATGGCCGCATTCCTACGCACTCGACTTGCCCTACTGGTCTTTCTGGGCGCCCTATTCGGCAGCGCATTGGCCACCCGCAGCAGCAACGACCTCGACCCGTTCCGGCAAATCGATAGCCGCTTGCCCAGCCCGAATGACCAGCGCACGGCGGCCGGCGGACCCGGGCACGAGTATTGGCAACAGCGTGCGGACTACAGCATCGCGATCGAACTTGACGACGAAAATCAGCACATCGTCGGATCGGAGACGATCACTTATCACAACAACTCGCCCGATTCGCTGCGCTATTTGTGGCTGCAGCTCGATGCGAATCTATTTACGCCGCGTTCGCATTCACTGCAGACAAGCGTCGCTCCCAACCTCGACAGCGAGATGAGCTACGACTACCTGCGCGCGCTGCTGGCCAAGCGCGAGTTCGAGGGCGGCTTTCAAATCGAGCGGGTGGTTGACGAGGGCGGAGCCCCCCTACATTGGGCCGTCTCGGACACGATGATGCGGGTCGATTTGCCGCAGCCCCTCGCCGCCGGCGAATCCATGAGCTTCGGCATCGATTGGAACCACGCCATCAACGACGCCAAATTGATGGGATTCCGCACGGGCTTCGAATACTTCGAAGCGGATGACAACTACATCTACGAGATCGCCCAGTTCTACCCGCGCATGGCGGCTTACACCGATTACGCCGGCTGGCAAAACAAGCAGTACCTGGGACGCGGCGAGTTCACGCTCGAATTCGGGGACTATGAAGTTTCGATCACCGTTCCCACCGATCACGTGTTGGCGGCCACCGGTGTGCTGCAAAATCCAGATCAAGTGCTCAAGCCCGTCTGGCGCGAGCGCTTAGCGGCGGCCGAAGTTGCGGACAAACCGCAATTTGTCATCACACCCGACGAGGCCGAAGCCAACGAGTCCTCGACACCGGACGGCAAGCAAACCTGGGTCTTTGCGGCCGAAAATGTGCGCGACTTCGCCTTCGCCAGTTCGCGCAAGTTCATTTGGGATGCCTGGGGCAGACCCCAGGAGGACGGCCGCACGGTCATGGCCATGTCCTACTACCCCAACGAGGGCGAGCCCCTGTGGAGCCAGTACTCGACCCAATCAGTTGCCCACACCCTGGATGTCTACGGTCGCGTCAGCTTCCCCTATCCCTATCCCGTGGCCATTTCCGTCAACGGCAAGATCGGCGGGATGGAATATCCGATGATCTGCTTCAACGGTCCGCGCCCCGAAAGCGACGGGACGTACCGCGAAGCCACGAAGTACGGATTGATCACGGTCATCATCCACGAAGTCGGACACAACTGGTTCCCGATGATTGTCAATTCCGACGAGCGCCAGTGGACGTGGATGGATGAGGGTCTCAACAGCTTCGTCCAGTACTTGGCCGAGCAGGAGTGGGAAGCGGAGTACCCCAGTCGCTGGGGCTCGCCACAAAAGATTGTGGGCTACATGAAAAGCGCCAAGCAGCGCCCGATCATGACCGGCTCCGATTCGCTGCATCAATTCGGAAACAACGCCTACGCCAAACCGGCCACGGCTTTGAATATTTTGCGCGAGACCGTTTTGGGCCGCGACTTATTCGACTTCGCCTTCCGCGAGTACAGCCTGCGCTGGAAGTTCAAGCGTCCCACTCCCTCGGATCTCTTCCGCACACTTGAGGATGCATCGGCGGTCGATTTGGACTGGTTCTGGAACGGATGGTTTTACACGACGAACCACACGGACATCGCCATTGACGGCCTGCGCCACTACACGATCGACAGTCGCAATCCCGACATCGCCAAGGCCGAGAAGCGCGAGCTGCGCGATGCGCAGCCCAAGAACATTTCCGCAACACGCAACGCGGAGCTGGCCCTGCGCATCGAGGCTTACCCCGAATTGCTCGACTTCTACAACAGCTACGACGAGTTGGATGTAACGGCTGATGACGAGGAAGCCTTCGTCAAACTGCTCGACAAACTCGACGGGCGTGATGCCAAATTGCTGGATAGTCCGCTCAACTTTTATGTTGTCGATTTCAGCAACATCGGTGGCTTGGTGATGCCCATTCTGCTCGAACTGCACTACACCGACGGCACAACATCCGAGTTGCGCATCCCGGCTGAAATTTGGCGCCGCTCCACCGATTCCGTTTCCAAGCTGATCATATCGGAGCGCGAAATCGAAAGCCTCGTGCTGGACCCCCACCTCGAAACCGCTGACGGCAACCTCGACAACAACTATTTTCCACGCCAAATCAAGCACGGCAAGTTGCGCCTCAAGGGCAACTCAAAGCGCGGCAACCCCATGCGCGACGCCCAGAAAATGCGCGGGCGCGACGACTCCGATTCCAAACCCACCAGCGCTGAATCATCCGCCCCAAGCAAGGGCGCAAGCGACTGAAACTCTGCGCATTAGTGCTCGCGATCCAACCAGTTCGCTGAGTCTTCGGCAAAACCTAGGGCAGCCCATGTCTCGTAGTCGCGAATAACAAGCGAATCGTCCAACACACCGTCGGAGTTCTTGTCGCGCAGCACCAACGGCGCTCCCGTGTTCACAAGACCCGGCTCGTGATAGTCGAAAATGTAAAGGCAGCCGTGGATGGCATGCCGTCTCGCCCGCACGCTGTTGTAACGTCCCTTCAGCGCAGGCTCCACGGGTGCACTTTTGTTGGGCGTCGCACTAAAGGCGAGTTTTAGTACACCCGTTTCGATGTTGAGCTTGTACACATCGCGCGAATCCCAAAAGTGCGCGAAAACGTGGCGCGGGTTGTCGGTGCCGACTTCCAGGAACAGCGCCTTGATTCCATCGCGACCGACCTCGGCTGCGCGATACAGCTCCAACACACGCAAGGGCTTGGGCGGGACCATTTGAAGTACGGGCTGCGCCGAATCCGCATCCTTGAACCAATTGATTTGGGGCACGGCCAAGGTCCACTCCTCCACAATCGTTTCGCCCTGGGGACTGCGACCGGCCACGTATAGCTTGTTGCCAAGCAGCTCCAAAGCCGTCGGGTAGTAGGTCAGCGGCTCGGGCCAGCGGACCTTTTCGGCCACAGTCTTCCATCCGTCGCCTGAGTACTCCCAATCAAAGCTCAGTGCTTGGGTATGCGTTTGAAATGAGATCCTGGCTGCGCTGGTCGGACCGGCTTCGTAGCGCTTGGTCCCCTGCTCAAACGACGCCGACTCCCAGGTCGGAAAGCCCTGCTCCACTTTCGCAGTTCCGCCCGTTTGGAGAGCCAAAAGCGTCAGTCCGACAACGACAACTTGCATAGGCATGACTTCAATTGGGAGATTCGCCGCCGGCCGCAACTTCTAAGAAGTGGCGCGAAGCCTCATCTGAAGTACTAGCGGCCCTACCGCACGCGGAAACCAAGGCCAGCAAAGAAATGTTGACGCCCAGGCCGATGAGTCCGGCGAAGGGTCTGAGCTGACCGATGCTGTCCGCCTGGGTTTGTGCCAATCCGGCCCAATCGCTCCAGATCGAGCTGGGCATGAGCAGGGCCACGTTGACGGCGCAACCGGCGAGCAACCCGGTCAGGACTCCGGCTCCCGTGACCTTTCGCAGCGTCAAGGTCGCGATCACGCCCGGTGCAAATTGGATCACGCCGTCGTAGGCATAGAGCAGCAATTGCACGAGCGAATCCTGCCAGTACAAGTGGAAGACGTAGGAGGCGATCACGATCAAGACCACGACAACCCGAATCCACTTGCGTTCCGCTTGGGCTCCGAGTTTGCCGCGCATGGCGGTGATGTAACCGTCGCGCACCAAGATGGACGCGGAAGTGTGAGCCATGGCGTCGCCCGATGACATGGATGCGGCTAGCGCTCCAGCGCAAAACAGGCCGACCACGACGCTGGGCAAGTCCATGTTGACCAACATGAAGGGCAGGATCTGATCCGGCTGATCCGGAGTCAGGCCAAACAACACGCCCGCGAATCCGATCAGGATCAGGGGGATCAGGAACAATTGAAAGGTCGGATACAGCACAACCGTGCGCTTCAGCGTGCGCGTGTCCTTGGAAGAGAAGGCGCGCATGAACAGGTGCGGCCACACCGAAAATCCAATTACGGATTTGATCACAGCCGCGGAAAACTCAGCCCAATTCCACGGCGTGCCGTCCTTGGTCAATCCCGGCGCGGCCAACAGTTCGGGGCGTTCGACTGCCAAGCGATCGAACATCGCGCCCACGCCGCCGTACAGGACATACGGCAAATAGAGTCCAAGGCCCCAGGCAATGGCCATCATGAACAGGCCTTGAAAAGTATTGGTCCACCCGACGCCAAGGACTCCACTGCGCAAGACGTAAAGCAACACAACCCCGTAGGTCAGGGCTGCGCCGACCGCCGTACTCACTTCCCCATTGGTAACCATGTTGAGCACGATGCCCGCGCCCTTCATTTGAATCGCCAAGTAGGGCACGAAGGCCACCGTGCTGACGATCGCCATAACCATGGCCAAACCGCGGCCGCTCGAACTCTCTGAACCGAAGCGCGTTGCCACCATTTCCGCCTGGGTGACAAAGCCGTACTTGCGACCCAAACGCGCGGCCCTGGGCCCGAGGAAGTAAAAGGGAATGAAGCCCAGCACTCCGTAACAAAGGATGTAGAGCACCGCCGAGCCCTTTTGATAGGCCCAACCCGGCGCACCCAAAAAGGCGAAGGCGCTGAAGATCGTCGCGCCTGTGATGAAGTACATCACGAGCAAGCCGATCGAGCGGTCCCCTGCCACGTAGCCGGTCGCATCCTCACCCGCACCCGATCCGGCGCGCATGCCGATGATCAGGCAGATGACCAGGTAGGCGACGACGATGCCGACAATCACGGGACTCATTCGAGTTCCTCCCCGCCCGTCGCGCGGTGATAGACGAACAGCACCAAGCAAGTCGCCACAACCCAAAACGCAACCCACATCACGCCCGGCGGCAGGCCCAGAATGCGCGGTTCCAAGCGGCTTCCGATCCAGGCCATCCCGGGCCAGACCAGGGAGAGCAGCGCCAAAATCAGATAGAGACCGAAGCAGATGTGAATCAGGGGCCGGTTCTTGGTCATGGTTGGAGCGGGGTTCCGGGGTCCGGATTAGGCAACTTCATCCCCCCGCCCGAGCCCTGCACGACCCAGCGGCGGTGACTTGCTTCGCCGCACCATAACCTCGCTCGGGCCGCGCAGCTCGACAGCATGGGCTGCCCCTCGGCTCGAGCCGGCTTGGGGCGAACGGCCGTGGCGGGCTTTGCAGAAGGGCCGGCCCCGAAGTCCCTCCATAGATATGTCGGCCCAAACGCTCACGGGAGCCCCTCCCAGCTGCAATCCCCTCAGCCCGCCCTCCGGGTACACACCTGAGAGAACC
>JAJDES010000599.1 GCA_029259675.1 Planctomycetota bacterium | reverse complement strand
CTGGCCCTGGTGGGACGCCAAAGTTTCATTCGCGCCTACCCCAAGAATGACCTCAACGGAAACCCGGCTGGAATCTTCATGTTCGACTTGGAGCATGAATTGGACGCCAGCACGATTTCCATGCTCGCTGATTTGCACTTGCCGCCCAGTTTGGCCCTGCCCCCGTTGACGGCCCTCGGCAGCTTGACAACCCACGTGGACGGACTCGACCTCGATGACGTCGTACACGTTGGCGGTAAGGCCGCCAATTACGCATTGCTGCGCGATGTCCTGGGTGACACGGCGCCGATCGCTGCAGCCCTGTCGCTCGACTTGTGGGTCGAGTTCCTCGATCAGGTCATGCCCGGCGGACTGACCCTGCGCCAGGAAATAGACGCCGCCCTCGCCGGACAAACCTGGCCGCCCACCGACATGGGCGCTCTACTGGACACGTTGGACGACCTGCGCGATCGCATAGAGGATGACACCGCATTCACTCCGGCCCAGGAAGCGGCCGTCTTGGCCTTGCTCACGGATGCTGCTTTGGGCTTCGACCCCAATGCGAAGATACGCTTCCGCAGTTCTACAAATGTGGAAGACACAGCCCAATTCTCCGGCGCCGGACTGTACGAATCCAAGAGCGGTTGCCTATCCGACGACTTGGATGCGGACACCGATGGTCCCAGCGCTTGCGATCCACTGGAGCCCGATGAGAAAGGCGTTTTTCGTGCGATTCGCAAGGTTTATGCGAGTTTCTATAACGACAATGCTTTTCTAGAGCGACTGCGCCACGGAGTGGATGAAGCGCAGGTCGGCATGGCCGTGCTTGTACACCACTCTTATCCGGATGAATTGGAGTTGGCCAACGGAGTCGTAACTCTCACGAGAAACGCCTCCGGTCAAAGAGCCCTATTTGCAACGCAACCGGGCGCCGCGTCCGTTACGAACCCCGATGGCGATGCCTTGCCCGAACTGGTAGAGGTTCGCCTATTCAGTTTTGGGCCGCAAGTTACGCTCTTGCAGGGCTCCTCCCTTTTGCCGCTTGGCGAGACCACGCTCAATTTCACCGCCGACTACGTGACGTTGGCCGGCATGCTCGAATCCGTGGCCGACGAATACGCCTTGCGCAGCGGCAAGAACCACTTCGTGCTCGACTTCGAATTCAAGGACCTCACGCCGGGTGGAGCCGCGGCCCCCCTGGGCGGGCTGATCATCAAGCAAGTACGCGAAATCCCACAGGCCGACACGACGCCCTCGGTAACGCCCTATTTGATCAATGCACCCGTTGAACTCTGCACGTACCAAGGCGAAGTCAGCGGTGATTTGTTCAACAATCAAAGGCTCAAATCGCGCCTATGGCTTTCGACTCGCAACACTTGGCTGTCGGAAGCGGAACTTGCCCAAGCCACCCTCTTCACCGACTTCACTTTGGAGTACACCGACGGCTGCAACCTGCATCAAACGAGTGGCCTTTTGCACGACTTGCCGGCCTTTGCTCACACCTACGATTCCACCTTCGGAACAACCTTCGACAGTTGGGACTTTAATGCGGGACAAAACCTTCCCAGGCGCCTAACGCTTGAGAACACTTACATTCCCAGCTTGGTTTCACCTGCTCGTTGCCCGATTTTGACTCAGTTGGACTTCTCACCCCAGGGCTCACTTCTGCGAGCCGAGTACGAGCAACCGGTCATGAGCGGATTTGTTGAGGCAATGCCTCCGACGCTATCGCCCACCGGATATGCCGTCATGCGGCCCTGCTTTGTGGGCACGCCTTCGCCTTTCCCCGCAGCGCTTGCTCCCTTGTCCGCCCCCCAGGCACAGGTAGAAGTTGGCGTGGCGAGCGCTCCACTATCCAATCAATCACTCCAAACCAACGGGGTTGCCGTTGGAGGCTTCGAGGACGGAGCCGGAGTTGAAGTGCTACCCATCTATGCGACCCAAAGTCAGAGCGGTCCCTTCGCCGCCGGCTTCACTTTGGATTTGCATCACTTTATCGAGACCAGCATTACGGGCCTAACCCCCGAAACCATTTGGTTGCGCTCGGAGTACTCACAAACCTTCAAGCCCGGCCATCACAACTTCAGCGATTTCTTTCTGTTTTGCCCCGAGCTCGATCCCGAAGTCCCGCAACATCAAAAGGATGCCCTGGCAGCCGCGGACATTTATGCCATCTACATCGAAGGGCGCGCGTTCGGCATCGGGGGCGATAAAACGGATGTGTTTGACTATCTCTCCCGCTCTGAGTTTGTGCAATTGTGCGCCGATGGCTTTCCCTATGGTTGCGGCAGCAACCCGAGCGGAAGTCTGCGCTTGCCCCTGGGTCCACCGCGGTTGGGGAATCAACTCCAACTAGCTATGGACAACCCTCTGGGAACTCAAAGCGCTCCGGCATTTGGAATTCTATCCCTAGCCATCGGCGCGGCGCCGAGCTTCCCCTGCGGAAACCCGATTGCCGATTGGGGCATGCAAGCCCCCATGTCAACGGGTGAATACCTTTTGAACCCCGCAACAATCATCCGCACGAAGTTCGGCAGCCCATGGCAAGGCGTGGGTAGTCCTTCGATTGTCAGTCTTTTCGTTCCCAACGATCCAACCCTGCTCGGATTGCAGCTGTACGCCCAAGGCCTATTGGTTGCGCCGGGGCAGTCCATCGAGTACGGACTGACCGAAGGCATAGAAATGACTTTGGCGTATTAGTTCAGGGGTAAGACTGCCACGGTTGGCCCTGGTGGTGAACTCCGTTCAGTTCCAATACAGGCCCTGCCGATTCGCGCTCGCCCTTGCCTCTCGGAATTTAGCGTCCGAATACGCGTCTAGCTTCATCCCGAAAATGCAGTGTTTCCCGATCTAGGCTGATGGAGTTATCGAGGAATTCAACAGCTCGTTGGTATTCCTGCTCAGCTTCCGCCGTCCGACCCAGATCGTGCAGAGCCATGGACATCACCAAAGAATCATAGACATTCCAGCCTCCGTAAGAGATGGAATTGGAAAGCGCCTCAATCGCTGCCTCGTAATCACCCACGTAATACAAGCCGACACCGAGCGTATTCCAAAAAATCGCCTCCCGCGACTCTACCTCGACGGCTTGATCGGCCAAACGAACCGCAAGCGCAAGATTTTTGGGTGTCCGGTTCTCCATGATCAATGTCCATGCGAAATTGTTTAGCAATTCTGAATCGTAGGAGAACTTGGCGAACATACGCTCGACAACCGCTTCGAGATTTTCAGCCCGATCGCTGTAGAGCTCTACCAATTCGTTGCGCCAAGCGGTGGTGCTGAACCCGGTTTCTAACGCACTTTCCAAATGTTCAGCAGCCAGTTTCGGCTGGCCCAAAAGCGCCAAGCACTGCCCGGTACCTGCGGTACTAAATGGAGATAACCACCGAGGAGTCTTGATCGGAATCAACTCCTCAAAAAGGGGCATTGCTCGCTCGGGATTGCCCGAATTCAACAAGGCAGCGGCCCGGTGATACTGCACACGAACATCATCGGGGGTGCGGCGGGCCAAGATCTCAAATTGCCGTAGGCTTTGGTCAGGCAATTGCAGCTTGTCGAGATAGCGCCCTAGGTGGAAGCGCAGAATGTTGCTATCCGGCCTCAAGCTCAGGGCTGCTTGTACATGCGCCATACCTTCATTTAGATCGACTGCGGGCGCCGAACCAATTCCAACGGGAAGCAGCATGCGACCTAGTCGATAGCGCAATCCAAAGTGGTTGGGATAAAGCTCGATTCCGGCTTGATAGACCTCCCTGGCCTTGTCCTTATCTCCCAACCTCTGCAAGGCAAAGCCGAGCAATTCAATTGTCCCCGGAGGCTGCATTGCGAAATCGGATTCTGCAATCCAATGCAGGACTTCCATTTCGCCGCGTGCGAAGGCCTCGCGCAAATCCGCGCGAAGGGGATCCGTGTCGACTAAATGGGCGATGCGCAGGATGCGCTCCGCTGATTCCGTCTGGTTGTTGAAACGCAACGAATCCACCCAGCGGTCCAGAATAAGGGCGATGTCGGCGCCCAAGTTGCGATCCAGCAACAACTGAGCTGCCTGCTCCTCTGTTCCCTCAAAAAGGTCAATTCGGTGCGCTTCAAAAATGGCTTGGATTCCCGCTGCTTGCTCCTCGGCTAGGGCACGATCATCTCCTTGCAAGGACTGCATGTTCGGTTCAGGATCCAATCCCAGTTCCAGCAACATTTGTTCGGTATCGCGCTGACGTTCCTGTTGCGCCAACTCGGCGGCCTGGGCGTTTTGAAAGCCCGCCAAGGCCAATTGCACCTTGCCCGCAAGTTCGGGCTCCGCATCGCCTACATCCGCCAAGGCTGCTGCCTTTTGAGCTTCGAGAATGGCTTCATCCCACTGATGAGCCGCTTCAAAGAGCGAGGCCTGGGCAAGCATGCCGCCAACTTCAGCGGCAAGCTCACTCTTGCGCAAAGCCTCTTCCGCCACCAATGCTGCGGCGGATCGCTCTCGCTCCGCCTCCTGTTCTTGCCAAAAAATCCAACCCGCGCCACCGGCCAATAGCGCGACCAATACCGTGCCAGCCAAGGCCAAGGTCAACTTGCGGGCCTTCTGCTCTTCGCGAATTCGAACGCGCGCCTCCGCGGCTTCCACCTGGGCCAAGTGAGCGCGTTCTTCAATCGAAACAACGTGCTGATGAATACGCTCGGCCAAAATACCGGCGCTTGCCGGTCGTGCCGCCGGCGCCGCCATTAGGCACTGCTTGACGAGTTTGATCAGCTCCGCGTCCGCGCCCGAAGCATCCAGTCGGGCCATGGCCTCTTCGTATTCGGCTTGCGCAGCCGCGGCAATGATTTCGTTGCGATCGCCGATGTAGGGCGGCAAGCCGGTCAAAATCTCGCACAGGATTGCGCCCAGGGCGAATACGTCGGAGCGCTCGTCCAAACGATCGACCAAGCCCGAGGCCTGTTCCGGCGGCATGTAAGCGGGCGTGCCCATTACCGATCCCACCATCGACTCCGAACCACTGCCCGAACCATCGCTGCGTACAGTCTCCAGGATGGTCATGCTGGAGTGAGCTTCGCGCGCCCGCTTTTCGTCCGCGGTGCCCCCGTGGGCCATGACCTTTGCCAAGCCCCAATCCACGACTTGAACTTCGCCGAAAGCGCCGACCATGATATTGGCGGGTTTCAAATCGCGGTGGATGACTCCACGCGAGTGAGCGTAGGCCATCGTCTGGCATATCGACTCGAAGATATCGATCAGGTTCCTGCGCCCCGCTTCGGGCGAAGCACGCTCGGTCAGCAAGGTGGCCAGCGTTCGCCCCTTGACTAACTTCATCGTAAAGAAGGGCCGATCGTCGGCCATCAAGCCCAACTCGTACACCGGCACGATGCCGGGATGCTGGAGCTGCCCGCCGATTTGCGCCTCCTCCACAAAGCGCTGCACGACATCGGGGCGCTCGGACAGGCGCTTGTCCAATACCTTCACAGCCACATCGCGCCCCAAGTCGGTGTCATGGCCTTTCAAGATCACGCCCATGCCGCCGCGCGCAATTTCGCCCATCAACTGGTAATTGCAACGACCCGTGGGCACGGCCTTCTTTTCGATCGAGCTGGCGTCAATCAGAGGCGCAGCGACGGCCCCGGATTCCTCGTCGCGCAAGCTGACGCGCGGGGCCTCGCCGGTCCGCTCCTGAAGCAGTTCAATGACGGATTTGCCAGCATCTGCGCCTTCGCCCTCGCCGCCCTTGTCCATACCGCCCGCTTTGTCCATCTTGCCTCCGCTCAAAATCCGTGGGGATAATTGAAAGGCGGAGTGTAGCTGCCGTTGGAGCTTGTTGGATCGTTCGGGATCCAACTGAGACCCGATCTTCGGATTTTGGGACCTTGCTTTCCGCGGGAACGGGCACCCGTATCAAAATGCAATAGCCGCAAGCGGGGCATCTGCCGGCGACCGGCACCCATGCGACCCTGTCCAAAGTCAGGTGCACACGAGCCGGCTTCCTTGGACACATCAAGTTATTTGGAGGCCAAGCACCACCGCCTACTCTGCTACAGATTCAGCTGGAGCTCTAAATCCACTTCGGACTCTGCGCCGTTCCCCGTTAGAATCCGACCCAGATGGACAGCAGCAATCACCTTCCTCCCGCTGGCGACTTTGGTCCGGATAGCGTTCCCGGTACGGGACCTTCACCTCTAAACCCAAGCCTGCAAACCGGAGGCTGGGGAAGTCTCGGGGTTACGCTCGTTATTCTCGGCTTGGCGCTGATCTACTGCGCTGCGGGCGGCGACTCCGCCCTCGCTTCCACACCCGGATCCACTTTTGATCCGCAGCCCCTGCGCGAACTCAAACGCGACCGACCCGAATACGTTTTCATCGGAAACTCCATGCTGGGCTCGCGCATTGATCCCGCACGCTTGGAACAGTTGAGCGGCTCCAAAATCGGCATGCTCGAAAAGGGCGGTAGCGGGCCGGCCCGCTGGTTCTTGGCCCTGAAGAATTATGTGGTCGCATCCGGCACAAGACCCAAAACTGCCTTCATCTTCTTTCGCGACAACGATTTGACCGAACCCCTGCGCGGCGTCACTCGCGGCGACGGCAAGCATTACGAGGACGCGGCGCGTGCGCAGGAGCCGGAGTTCGAAGCGGTCATCCAACGTTCCAAACCCGATGAACTGACGGACAAGGCCTACGACTTGCTCAAGAGCCTGCTGACCCTGCATCGCTTTCGTGTGCCCGTTGAGGCTGCAATCGAACGCTGGAGCGTGAACGTTGCCAAACAAGCAGATTCCAGGCCGGCCGAGACAAGGCCGGGCGGTGCAGCCTTTCAAAACGAACTCAACGGCATCTTCCTACTGGAAAACCTGCGCGCGGTCCCCGATGCCGATCTTCCCGACCGTGAATTTTCGCGCTACACATTCTCCGCACGCGTCGAAGATTCCTTTTTGCCCGCCATGGCACTCTTGGCCGAACAAAACGGGCTTCACTTGACCTTTGTACGCGTGCAGCGACGTCCGTCCGCAGACGGGCCGCGTCCGCGAGAACCTCGCCAGCGCGCCGCCCTCGGTAAGTATATTGAGCAACTGCGCAACTGGCTCGACGAGCGCGGCTTCGGCTTTGTGGAGATGAACAATCGACCGGAAATCGGTATCGAGCTCTACGGCAACGGAGACCACATCGCGCCGAAACACCGCGCTGCCTATACCGAATTGTTCTTCTCCGCTGCTGCAGATAGCTTTGGCGACTGATGATGAACAATTGGAACCGATCATCATCCGCAGCGAACGCAGGCGTTCGGATGCCGGCCCCCCGCGACCATGCAAGGGACTGCCCTTGCATTGAGCCCGACCGATTGAGCCGGGGCAATCACTTGAGCCTAAGGATCACCCCCCAAGGGTCCTTGCTTGCACCTATGCCACGGGGCGCAGCGACAGGACGACTGCTGGCGTGATCTTCCACAGCATCGATTTCCTGTTGTTCCTGCCGGTGGCCTTCGCCATGTATTGGCTGTTGCCCAAGCGCCTGCAGAACCCCTGGCTCCTAATCAGCAGCTACTTCTTTTACGGGTACGTGCACCCTTGGTTCCTCTATCTGATCTTTATTTCCACCTTTGTGGATTACCACTGCGCGCTGGGGATGCGCGGATCGGAACGAAAACGCAAGTTGCTGCTTTGGGTCAGCCTGTGCGCCAATCTGGGCATGCTTGGAGTATTCAAGTACTTCAACTTCTTCATTGAGAACGTCCAGCACCTTCTGACTTCCATCGGTATGGACGGCTTCCAGTGGAACCTCCATATCGTGCTGCCGGTCGGCATTTCGTTCTACACTTTCCAAACACTCAGCTACACCATCGACGTCTATCGGGGGCGCATGGAGGCCCGCAAGAATTGGATCGACGTAGCTGTCTATGTAGCCTTTTTCCCGCAGCTTGTGGCGGGTCCGATTGAGCGCGCACCGCATTTCCTCCCACAGGTGGAAACTCCGCGCCGCTTCAATCCACACATGCTTCGCAGCGGCCTGCACTTGCTGATCTGGGGCTTTTTCAAGAAGTTGGTGATCGCCGACAATGTGGCCGTCGTCGCCAACAAGATTTTTCTATTGCCGGATCCGGACTTCTTCTTGCTGTGGTCCGGCGTTTTGGCCTTCTGCGTGCAAATCTTCGCAGATTTCTCGGCCTATACAGATATCGCCAGGGGCTGCGCACGACTGCTTGGATTCGAGTTGCTGGAGAACTTCAACCATCCATACATTTCGCAGAATCCGGCCGAATTTTGGCGACGCTGGCACATGTCGCTTTCGTCTTGGATTCGCGATTACATCTACATTCCGTTGGGCGGCTCGCGCTGTTCCAAATTGCGCGAGTCCTTCAATTTGTTCCTGACGTTCTTCCTGTGCGGCCTGTGGCACGGAGCTGCCTGGAATTTCGTGCTTTGGGGACTCTTCCACGCATGCTTGATTTTTGCCTATCGCCTGGGAGCCAAGGGTCTGCCCTGGGCCTTTGAAAGCAAGCTCTTAACCATCCCACGCATAATCGTGTTTTTCGCACTGACCAATGTCGGCTGGTTGATCTTTCGCGAGGGCGACATCCAACAATTATTCTTGAACCTGTATCGCCTCCCCGGCGGAGAAAACCACGCTCAAATCGCAGCGGCGGCTCTCTTTGCCACACGCGTACTGCTCTACTCTTCACCACTGCTACTGCAAACGGCTGCCGATTTGCTGGCCCGGCGCTTCGGTTGGTACGGAACGCGCGCATTCGAATTGGGAAGAGACCTCGCGTCGGCCGGCTGCTTAATTGGAATCGTTTCCCTGCACAGCACCATTCGCGTCGACTTCATTTACTTTCAGTTCTGAGCGCGGATTCCCGGGAGCGTTTCAGGGAGCATTAAGGGGAACGAGACGCCCTATGCCTCAGCAAGAGCCGTATTGCAAGGCGCCCTACATGCCGATTGCACGCAGTGCGCCCAGGGTTCCAAGGAGCGTGAGCAAGCACAGCACTACCGCTGCGATGCGGCCTCGCCCGGGTACAAACGCATAGGCTCCCCACAGCATGAGTCCGAATGGAAGCAAGCCTTCCACAACGAGGAACCCTTGATAGAGGGCGCCGTCGGGCCACCAGATCCGGAGCACATCGCACACCAATTGAAGGGCAACGCCCAATCCGATCGAGTAAAGCCCCAGCACATACCAATCGAGCCAGGGCCGAAGAACCCCGATCATTCGGCATGCGCGGCCCAGAATCCAAGCCACCGGCAAGAGCACAAGGATGCAGGCAAATGCAAAGTATTGCGGAGCGTAGCGAGCAAAAGTGGCCTGATAAGTTGCCTGGCCCTCCGCGCGCACGACCTCCTGCAAATGCGCCAGGCGATCATGGCTCAGGGCCACGATCAATCCGACGATAATGATGAATTTGATCGGATTGATGTAAGTGCGTCTCTTGCCTGCGATCCAAGCATCCGCAACCTTGCCCGGCCCGCGCAACAGATCGCGACTCGTGCGCAGAATCGGAAATTCCCAAGACGCAAACGCACCGAGAAATTCGGTTGCCAGTTCGGCCAGATTCAACGGTTCGATTCGCAGCTCTTGCGAGCAATTCGGACAATAACGCAATCGAGGCGCTATGGATTGCGACCCGACGGCATGATCGGGTTTCCAGCCACAATCGGGGCACGCGATCACCTTCTCATCCATTCCGCGCCCATCCCTTCAAGCGGCTGATACGTGGCATAAACGCAGAGGGGCAAGCAGGCAGCGCTTGAACATTGGCGAACACTTAGTAGCTAAAGAGTTGTTCCAATTCGAAACTCTGGCCGGACGCCGCATTCAAAGCCTCCAACAGCTTGAGCTGGACATTAGGCGTGAGTCGGCGCCCCTTGCATGCGCGCGCGACCATCTTGTGAGTTATTTGCTTGGCCGACGCTGCAACCAAATCCGGAGCCTTCAATTGCAATTCCAAAAGCAAATCCGCGATGGGCTGCGGCCCTAAATTGCGCTCGATTTCTTCGTTCAAGTGACGGCTCCTGGCGTGGGTACACGCTGCTCGGCAATTGTGTTCAAACCGGCTCCACCCACATTAGCAAGTCCTTGCCCGCGCGAGGCATTGCAGGCGACCGCACGGCAATCGTGCTCAGTCCGCTTCATTGGCCAAAGTCGCATCCATGTGGGCTCAAGCCCAGCGACAAAATCACAAGGAACTGCCCAAACAGGCCCCTTTCGAGGACGAGCCAAGCATCAAAGCCGGAACTCGTGATTCCAGGGCTCACTTGTGCTTGCTGGGATTGCCGCCCAGGTGAGGCACCATGCTTGCTGCATGCCCAATACTGGGCCCATGCAAGCGACATTACGCCCATGAAGCCTCCGCAATCGGCGAATTCTCGTCCCGGCTGATAACCTCAGGATTGCGCGAGATTTCCACGCGTTGCCCTCAGCATCTGCGCGCGCCGAAACCCATGAGTCACTCAAGCCTCCTAACCGGCCTGCTGCTTTGCATCGGGCCCTTTGCTATTCCCGCTTTAGCTCAAACGCTACCGAGCAGCGTCCAGTACAACCCGGTTCCACCACCGGATACATCGTGGCCGATTTTTCGGGACATTGCCGACCAGTTGAGTGCGCCGGGCTCGGATTTTGCGAACGAGGGCGTAGGGCGAGGCCAAGCTTGGGCCGATGTCGTGGGTCGCGATCCCAGCGATCCCAACAACCCCAACAAAGTCGGTCCGCCCGACGGTCTGTTGGACTTGGTGCAGGCCAATTCGAACTCGCCCGCCTTACCGCTCGGGGCCCCGGTGCCGAGCATCCCAGGCATCGGCTCCGACCCCAAGCCCTGCGTGGTTTTTCGCCAAGAGCCAAACGGAACCTTTCACGATGTGACCGCATTGATGGTGAGTTCGCCGGGCAGCGACTTCAACATCCAATACCCCGGCGGCAGCCCTTGGGGCGTCATTGCGGGCGACGTCGACGCGGATGGCGATGTGGACCTCTACTTCCCCTGCGGGGGCTTCAACGTCAGCAGCCCCAATGCGCTCCTGCGCAATGATGGCAACGGTAAGTTCAGCTACATCTCGGGCCCGGCCGGAATGGGTCACAACCAGACAACCTTCGGCGCCGCCTGGTTTGACTACGACGTCGATGGAGACTTGGATCTTTACGCGGTCAACTCAAGCAACGTTGCTCCCAGCTTCTTCCAAGGCAGTCCGTCCGATCCTGTTAGCAGGCTCTACGAAAACGTCTCCGCCGAAGTTTTTGTGGACGTGGGCTCCGCGGCTTTGGTCGACCTGCGCGGTGCGGGAACCAACGCAACGACTTCGGATTTGGACTTGAATGGATATCCGGACATCGCCGTGTCGTGCTGGCGCCAATGGAACAAGGTCTTTTATAACAACGCAGACAAGACGTTTTCTTTCATGACACCGGCAGCGACCGCCCAGGTCAATTTGGCCCTGAATGATTTGGTGCCCGACCCGGCCATCCCCGGCACCTTTGACTTTGGATTCATTCCACCCGGCCTGGAAGATTTGCTGCCGATAAGGGGACGCACCGCCTTGCCGATTAACGCTGCTGACTTCAACAACGACGGTTGGCCCGATCTAATTTTCGGCCTCTGGTCCTCGCAATTATTCGGACCGAACAATGACGGAGCAGAGAATTCATTCTTCGAGCCCGCAGAGCGTCACTACATGTACCTCAACCGCGGCGACCAGGACGGAGACGGCCTTGGTGACGGCCTTTTCCGTGAAGTCGGAACCGAAGTGGGCTTCGACCATGTGGGTGGAACCATGGGGTTGATGACGGCCGATTTCAATGCCGACGGCTTTATCGATATTTACTGCGGCAACGGTGGACCGTTTCTGGATTTCCAACTCGAGGAAGATCTGCTGTACATCAACAACGGTGCAAGCTGGCCGTCGGATTTCCAAAAACAACCGGACCA
>JAJDES010000598.1 GCA_029259675.1 Planctomycetota bacterium | reverse complement strand
CGTAGTAGTCGCGATCTTGATCCTTGATGAAGCGGCCGTTAACGGCGCACGGCAACTGGATGGGCGTGGCGTCGTTCAGTTCGTCGTTCGGCTCGGATTCAAGTTCTTCCGTCGTATCGCTGGCCAACACTTCCAGAGCCGCAGAGCCCCCGCCTCCAGGATACGCGGCACTGACGCTCACGGTTGGGCCGGCCTCCTGGGGCACATCCACCACCAGCGGCGGCACGCCGTCAACCTCAGGTCCAGTCGCCTTGACGATGGACTGCGAGCCACGCTTAACGGCCAGCGGGAAAGGTGCGTTGACCAGAGGGAAGTCGCCCACCCGCAGTCGGTAACGATACAGGCCGTTGCCCTGGTAGCGGATGTCTCGCATTTCCAGGAAGTAAACGCCGTCGGCCGGAAGTTTCACGCTCAGGCGTGAGTCCGGTCGGATGGCCGGTTCATCGTCACTGAAGGCCAACTCCTGACCGCAGGCGGCAGCGCTGATGTCGGCGCGAAAATCGCCGTTGCCCAGGTCGACCAAGGGCAGGCTGACGGGGCCGTTGCCGCTGTCCAAGTGCAGCGAGGCGCTACTGGGATCCAGCAGTCCGGCTTGCGCTTCATCGATGTGCACATCGATGGAGTTCGCGCCCGAGGCGATCAGGCTGGGCAAGCCGTTTGGGTACGTGAAGCTGAGTTCGGGTTCGTCCGGCCACCAAACGAAGAGTCCCTTCTCCACGTCGCTGCCGATGACAATGCCGCTTTCGAAGTAGGGATAGACGCTCCACAGGCTGTTGAATTCATCCAAGTCGTCGCTGAACCATGTGTCGAAACTGCCGACCTCAGGTGGGTTCAGTGGATTGACGGCAAGATCAAAGATTCGCAGACCACTGCGATAGTTCGCGGCAAAGAGCCGATCCCCGTGGATGTAGAGATTGTGACCAATCGCCTGGTTTCCGTTGGTGAAGCTGCCCGCGTTGAAGGGGTTATCGATATCTGAGACATTTATTATGTAAGTCGTTGTCGGCAGCACGCCGTCCTCGTCCAGCTCATCGTTTAGATAAAGCAGGCTGCGGTCTTCATTCAACCAAGCTTGGTGGGAGTAGGCCGCGTCTTGCGAGTATTCAATGTTGGCCAGGACTTGAATGTCGTTCTTGTCCGTCACATCGATAATGTCGAGTGCGGTTTCAATTTGGCCGGCGTCGAAGCCGCTGCAGGCAAAAGCGATTTGGCGGCCTGCGTAGGGTCCGCTGGTGTAGGTGACGATTTGTGCGTCATGGACATAACGATCGTTCCACTGAGCCACAAAGTTGGGCGCGGCCGGGTTGGCCAAGTCGTAAATGCGTAAACCGTGCAGGGGCCCGCCCGTGCGGTATAGGAATCCGGAGACTTCGTCGATAGCGACGTTGTGCGTGCGCTCGCTGGTTCCCCCCAACAGGACGGGAGCCAGTTCGGTCACGATGTCCAAATCGATTAGATCGAGGTCGAAGACTTGGATTCCGCCGCCGCCTTCGCTGACCGCGTAGGCGTAGTGATCGTAGGTCTTGATGTCGCGCCAAAAACTTTCCGGGCCGGGCACGATGGTGATCAGGCGCGCATCCGAAGGGTTGCTCAGGTCGACGAAGCCGGTGCCGCTCGACAGTCCGATCAACGCGTATTCGCGGCCGGAGGGGGAGCTGTAGCCCCAACAGTCATTGGCGCTGGTGGCGGTACTGCCGAACTCGCCCAACGGCAGCCAGGAAAGCAACTCCACCGCGTTGGAGCCGAAGTCAATGCTAGCGGCCAGGCTTACCAGGCTGTCTGAGCCTCGGCCCAACTCGCGCAGGGCCTGGGCAGGTCTCTCCGACCATGCGGCGCGCCAACCGGTACCTTCATGGCGCGGCTGCAAACTGAGCAGCTTGGGATCGTCCTCATGGGCGCCGACAAGTCCGGCGGTGAAGCTCAAAACCAAGCCCGCGCCCAAGCAGCGCTTGAGCTTCGATAGGCCGAGCGATGGAAATCGTTTCGGCGTCGGCTGCTCATTCGCCGCGGCGATCTGTGGGGCGTTGCTGCTTGTCGGCAAGCTTGTTTCTGCGGGCAGACTCGGGCCGCAGCCCGGACGTAGCGGGCTGGAAGAGAAGAGAGGCATAAGGTCGGGCTTTTTGAGCTGCGTTCGGCGCGGGAGATGGGCACCAAAGCCAAAGCCCAGGATGTCCCGGGCTTGGCCCTAGAGACGGGCTCGGCGGCGGCATTGTTCCACTCTCCTGGCTCTCGACAACTCCGATAGGGAGGCAAAAATTCCACAATGGGACGCGCTCTGAGCTGCTCGCATCCGAACAAACTCCCGCGCCGTCTCGGAATCGCCGTCTGGGACGATCTCGTCAAGGGCGATCGCACATCGAGGGTCGAGCGGGCAGAACCGGTTGTCCGGGCGACCTTGCTGGGCGATAACGGAACGCAAGGGAGTTGTGCATCGCACTTTTGCTGTATCTGAGGCGAACGGCCCGGCGTTGAATTACCAGGACCAGGGCAGCGATTCCTTCCATTGCTCCAGTGCTGCTTGGTCGCCGGCCAGGCAAGCGCTCAGTTCAACGCCGCTCGGCGGCGGAGCCAATTGAGCCAGGCGCCGGGCGCCCGCGTTGCGAACGCGGCTGTCCCGATGACCGATCAAGTTCCAATAGACCAACGTGTCCCGATCCTCGGAGCCCTCCAATATGAGCGCGAGGGCCACGTCGATGGAGGGCATTCCTTGCGAGCCGGCGGGATCCGTTTCAGCTTCCGCGTTGCCCGATTGGAGCTCGATGCGATCGATTTGATCCAGCGCTGCGCGAAAATTGGCGCTGCTGTCGTTCCAGTGGGGCGTGCCCGGCCCCAGGCCCGTTCGCGCGCGCACTCCCGCGCCGGCCGGGACGACGACACGTCGCTGCTCGGTTTCGAAGGCGACTTGTCCGGTTTCCACACTCAACCAAGTGCTTCCGTCGGCTTCGACACGCGCGCGATAGACACAACCTAGATCGACGGCCATACCGGAGGGTGTGCCCACTTGGAACAGCCTCGGGGCCGCGAAGATGCTGGCGGCGATCTCGCCGCTTTCTAGGAAGAGCTGGAATTTTGCGCCCGCGGCGCGCGGTTCTTCCAGACGCAAGCTGGAACCCGGCTCGAGCGTGACCCGGCCGATGCCGCCCACTTGCAGTTCCAGTTGACTGGCTGCGTCGCAATCAATTCGCGCGCCGGCCACCAGCGCGTTTGCAAAGCCTTCGGCTGCACGACCATCGATGGTGGGGCGTCCGCGCAAATTGGCAATGGCGTAGGGCTGTTCGGAACTTCCATGGCGGGCGAACCAAAGCGCCGCACCGATCAAGAGGATTGCCGCGGCTGCACGGGTCAGCCAAGTGCGGCGCCCGGCGAACGTTTCCTGGGAGTGTTGAAGCCGCTGGGGGCCTGTACTCGTTGCAGGTTGCTCGTCATCGGGAAGTTCAAGCTCGCGGGCTTGAAAGGCATAGGGAGCCAGGGCGGACTCCAATTCGCGCACTTGGCGCTCTTGCGCCGTAGGACCCGGATTCGGGCTACTTGGACCAAGATTCTGGTCATTCGGATCAAAGAGATAGTCTTCGTTCATGAGATTCCCTCGCGCTTGAGCGCCTGACGCAAGCGTTGCATGCCGCGCGTCAATTGCACTCGAATCGTGCCGTGGCTGCGCTCCAAAGCACTTGCTATCTGCGGACCGGAGAGCCCTTCGACCAGGCGCAGGCCGAGCACTTCGGCATAGGGTTCGGGCAGCTCGCGCAGGGCTCGCAAAATCCTGTGGCCGCGGTCTTGTTCAGTGGATTGTGACGGATCTTGAGATGTGCGGAGCTGTGGAGAGTCGCCGGAGCTTTGCGTTGAATCCCAAGGATCGCCTTGAGATTGGAGCTTGCGCAGTTGTTGACGGGCGCAATTGCGGGCCACAACGCAGAGCCAGGCGGTCGGGTTGGCGAGCTGCGCCAGCTGCTTGCGATCGCGCCAGGCAATCAGGAAGACGTCTTGCACAATGTCATCCGCTTTCGCTGTGGGGAGGCAGGACACAAGCACCCCGTGAACGTACGGTGCGTTGTACTCATAAAACGATCGAAACGCATCGCGGTCGCCCAACGCGGAACGCTGGGCGAACTCGAGCGACTGTTGTTCGCCGGAAGTGCGAACATCGACAGCTTGTGGCTTATTCGTCAATCTGGAATGAGCTTCGATGGTACTCGCGGAATGCTTGCGAATGTGCTGAGCGCGAACATGCAGCTTGGCGATTCCGGCTCGGTGACTGGGATAGCATAGGGCTTGTTTGCAGAGCCGTTGCCGAAAGGGGTTCAACTATTGGATCGAACCGTGCGCCTATGGACTGGGCCGGGCCGACGACCCTTCAGCTTTTGCGGGCCTTGCTGCGCGCGGTCTTGGCCAGCTCATCAAAGTCGCTGATGCCCTTCAACTCGCCGGCTGTGTTGACGAAATTCCAGCGCAAATCGCGACTTGGATTTTGGGCCAGACGCAGGGCGGTATCGAGGTAGCCCCAATACAGGCTCGAATCGCGGAAGTGAACCAAGCTGGCTCCCAAGTGCATGCCGATGTCCTTGGGCTGAAGTTTGAGTGCATGCTGCAAAGGGCCCTGGATGTCGTCATCGGCATCGATGTTGATTTGCTCCATGGTGCCGCGCAAGTAGGCGATATCGAACCAACACAGCGCTTCACGTCGATCGTCTGCGCGGCCGTCCTTGCGCAGGGCGAGGGCTTGCCGCAGGGATTCTTGCAACTGTTTTTCAAGTTCGATTTGGACCTTGCATCGTTGATCTTGATCAAACTTTTTTTGCATCGGCGCGAGGTAGAGCGTGGCCCGGCGCAGGGTCTCCATGTGCACGAACGAATCATCGGAGGCGGCCAAGATCTCAGTCGTTTGCGAAACCAAGTTGTCGAGATCAAAATCCGGATCGATGCCTTTCAGTTGATTCACATCTTTCCACGGCAAGCTGCGCGCCTTGCCGATGCGCAGGGGGTGACAAATGGCAGGGGGACCGTACAGCGCGAGTGCGCTCGCGCTTGCAGTTCCGGCAATGTTGACGGCGGCAAAGCCCGTGGTGGCGGAACTGGCCGGTGCGAAAACGGTGGACAGACTCGGGATCAGTGCTAAAGCGAACAGCAGCATGGGGCCTCCTCGAAAGGGTTTGGGGGCGAATACCCCTCCCGTCGCGCGGGGAAGCGAACTGCTAACAGGCGATCCCCAAAAAAAATCGCCTCGGCCCGTGGCGGGGGAATCAGCGCCGCAGGGCGCTCCAGGGCGGTGAAGCCAAGGCCTTGCCGGTGGCAGCAATGCCTGCGGCGACCGCCAGCAGTGCGGTGACCGTTATGGCCGCGGGCGCCGTCCAGAGCGGCAAGGAAGAGTCGAATTCGAGTACGCGGGTCAAAAATCCGTGGGCCAAGGCCAACGCCCCGATCGATCCAATGCTGCCCGCAATGGCCCCCTGCAGCGCGTACTCAGCAGAAAATAGCAACATGACGCGGGCTCGCGTCAGACCGAGAACCTTGAGCAGGGCGGCCTCGCGTCCACGCCGCAGTCCCGTCGCCCCAACCGCTCCGGCCAAGACAACCAAGCCCGTGATCACGGCGAAGCTGCCGAGTATGCGCACGCCCATGGCCAAGCGTGAGAAGAGGGCCAGCAAGCGCTCCAGAATGGCGCGCACAAAGAGCGGTGTGACGTTGGAGTAGTTGGCCGCCAATACGGCCATGAGTTCGTTGTCGCGCTCGGCATCGATACGCGCCGCAGCCAGCCTGTTGTGCGGGGCACCTTCGAGCGAGCCGGGTTCGGCTACCAAGAAGAAATTGATGCCGAAGCTGCGCCACTCAATTTCGCGCAGGCTCGTAACGACAAACTCAAGTTCAATGCCCTGCACGTCAAAGCCGATGCGCGAGCCGACTTTCACCCCGAGATTCTCGGCGTAATCAACTTCCAGGCTGAGCTCATTCGGCAAAGGGTCGTTCCAACCGGAACCCTCCACGAAGGTGTTGCTGTCGGGAAACTCATCCATCCAGGTCAATCTTTGCTCGCGTGTGTAGCTCCAACGGATAGAGCGATTTTTTTCGGGGTCGCCGCCCAATTCGCCGAGGATGTCGTCGATGCGCTTGCCGTCGATGTGGGCCAAGCGCGCCATCACGACGGGAACCGAGCTTTGGTTTTCAGCGCCCAAGTTCGACAACGCAACCTGCAAGCCTTGCCATTGGTCCGGCTGCACATCGGGGAGGAAAACGCTCGGTGCTTCGGCCGGCAGCGCGGTGGACAATTCAGAGCTCAATTTGTTTTGAATCAGGGCCACCGAAGTGATCACCATCACGCCCAGTCCCAGGGCGACAACGGCTCCTGTTGTTCCCGCTGACGGTCGCGCGGTCGCCGCCAAGCCATGCCAAAGCAAGGGGTGCAGTTTCGAGCGGGGCATGCGCCCGACGATGAATAGCACCGAGCGCGAGGCCAAGCCGAGCAGCAATCCGGCCGCGGCGGTGAGGCCCGTGAACCAGCCCGCAAGTTCGAGGTTGCCACCGATCCAATAGGAGCAGCCGAAGATTCCCGCGGCCACGAGCAAGCTCAAACCCAAGCGAATGGAAAACGGCGTGCGCAGCGGATCCGCATCCGAGCGCAGGACGCGCATGGGCGGAATCTTCCACAGTGCTCCCAGGGGCGGCAAAGCTGAGCAGGCCGCTACGGATAAACCGACGGCCAGACCCTGCAGCATGGCGCCGGGCTGCCAAGATTGAACGATGGAGGGCGGAAACAAGTCGGGCGCCAAGTGCGGCAGGAACCAGGGCACCGCTCCGCCGAGCATCGCCCCCAAGCTGCTGCCGATGAATGCGAGGACCAATACTTGTCCGAGGTGCAGCACGAGTACTTCGATCGGTCGCATGCCGAGGCTGCGCAAAACGGCGACTTCCTTGGTGCGAGCTGCCAACCAAGCGCGTGTGATTTGGGCCACCCCGACACCGCCCAGGAGCAAGGACGTCAGTGCCAGCAGGCCCAGATAGGATTCGAAGCGCGCCAGGCCGCGACGCAGATTGGGTTGCGCATCGGTATGGGTTTCAAAGCGCAGTGCGAAGCTTTGAGGAACGGCCGACTGCAGTCGTTCGACGGTGGCCGCCAACGCTTTTCCGTTCGGGTCGCCTTCGAAGCGCAACAGCAATTTGGTGCGCACGCGGCTGCCGAAGGAAATCAGTTGTGCCCGATCCAAGCCCGACTTTGAAAGGTAAACGCGGGGACCCAGCGCCAGGGAGAAATCGAGTCGCTCGGGATCCGCGCGCACAACGCCGACCAAATTGAAGGCTTTCCCGCCGATCGCAAGCGTATCCCCAAGTTCAACATCGAGCGCACTGACCAGGGCTTCCGCCGCCACAACCGATTGATCGTCAAGCAGTTCCCGGAGGCTTTGCTGCGGACTCAAATCCAGCGCACCGTACAGCGGGTAGTTGCCTTCCACCGCTCGCAGTTCCACCAGGCGCTCATTGATTCCGGTGTTGCTTGCACCCGACGCGCGCTCAAGCACGGAAAGCACGCTGGCCATTTCCACCAGTTGTGAAACTTCAGCCGGTGCTTCTGTCGCGACGGCATCCAAGAGTTCCTGGGGCAATTCGCGCCTGGATCGAACGGAAATGTCCGCCGCGAGGAGTTCTCGCGATTGCGCTCGAATTCCGGCCTCGAGGGCGTTCACCAAACCGCGCACTCCGCTGACGCCGGCCACCCCGGTGGCCAAGCAAAGGCTGAGGGCGATGACGCGTCCGGTGGAGCCGCGAAACTCGCGCAGCAGCAGCGTGAAGAAAAGGCGCGGACTCACCGCGCTGGGGCTCCCGTTTGACTGCCGCGCTCATGGTCGCCTTCCGTGCCGCGATTGGCGCCACCATTCGTTTCGGCGGAACGGGCTGCCGCGGAAGCGTCGGCAGTCTTGTCCTCGCCGGAGTCCGGGCCGTTGTCGGATTCATCCAGGACAACCCGGCCGCCGGCCAAGTGAATGCGACGTTCGGCGGCGGCGGCCACCTGGGCATCGTGTGTGACCAAAATCAAAGTGGTTCCTTCGGCTCGGCGCAACTCGCAAATCAGTTCGAGCACGGAGTTGCCCGTTGCCGTGTCCAGGTTCCCGGTGGGCTCGTCGGCGAAGAGCACGCGCGGTTTGGGACCAAAGGCGCGCGCCAAGGCGACGCGCTGTTGTTCACCACCCGAAAGCTCGGCGGGGTAGTGGTGACCGCGCTGCGCCAAGCCAACCATGGCCAGGACTTCATCGGCACGCTCGCGCGCAGTGGGCACCCCCGATAATTCCAGCGGCAACAGAACGTTTTCGCGTGCGGTCAAGTTTTCGAGCAATTGGAAATCCTGGAAGACAAAGCCGATCTCCTGCTTGCGCAGCTTCGCCAGGCGGTCCTCGCTCAGTTTGGAAAGCTCCCAATCGTCCAGGAAGACCTTGCCGCTGCTGGGGCGATCCAGTCCGGCCAACAATCCCAACAGGGTGGATTTGCCACTGCCGGAGGGTCCCAATACGGCCACGAATTCTCCATCCGCAACTTCAATCGAAACTCCGTCCAGAACCGTTAATTCGCGCCCACCGGAGGGATGACGCTTGGTCAAATTTTCAGATCGTATGCTCGCTTTCACGCCCACAATTTAACGCAAGCGTTGGTTCAGCTCACGAACCGAGCGTCAGATCGACGGCCCGATTCGACCGGCGGCGCGCACGTCGAATGGTCAACTCGCGCCCATGGACCTGCGAGCGGGCTAACGTGGACCTACCGGATCCATAGGCGATGCCGAACTTCCATGGCGCAGGAAGCGCGCAATGCGCCCAGCCAATTGCTGATCTTGCATGGGAAGCGAATGAATGCCGCGCCAGGCCCAGCTTTCCGAGCATCCCGGTAGGTGCGTTTCCGCGACTCGGACCAAACCATCATCCTCACCCGCAAGCCACGGATTCCAGCCGTCCCAGGGCAAACCGAAAGCGGTGTTTTCAAGCTTGCCAAGCTGCTTGCGCTGCCCGGCCACCAGGGCGAATTCGAGCGGGGGTGGCGGGGGGAGTTGCGCGGGCTGGGATAGTTCGCGCAGTGCGGGGACGACCGAACCCAGGGCGGGGACGCGTTCCGTCAGGCCGCGCGCGAAGACGGATCCCTGGTTGGGAGCTGCAATCAAAACTGCGCGACCGAGTTCAAGGCGCCCGGTCCATGGGGCGGATTGCATGCGCTGGGGCGCGAGAGTTGCGCGCAAAACGATGGCTCCGAAACTGTGCGTAACGAAGTGTACGCGCGTGCCGGGCCTTAGACTGCTCAGCACCGATTCCAGGTTGAGCGCATGTTGCGTTGCACTTCCGCGCGTACTGGCGTAGGCGATGGGAAGCGCTTGATAGCCATCGGCTTCCAGCCACTCGGCCAGTTGCAACATGCTCCGCCGTGTGCGACCAAGACCGTGCAGGAGCAATACGCATTCGGAAGGATTGGAATCAATGTCCGACTCGACTTCGCGCCCGGTTCCGATGTGTACTTCGCTGGGAACGCTTATTTCATTGGGAAGCTCACCATTCAGTCGCGAGCGTTCCATCCCAAGGTCACAGCTGCCGCGGCTGCCCCATGCGCGACGAACATTGTCCTGGTCAATCAAACGGTGGTGGCCGCTGAAGACGTGTTTTTGAATTCGCCAGCCGCCCTCCACGCGGACATCCGACCAAAATTGCAGCCCGCCGGCCGTGGGAACTTCCCAATTGAGGCGACCGCCGCCGAATCTTTTTTCAAGCCGGCGCAGCAACTCCGCTTGGCAAGTCCGCTCGTCGCCCTCGGTCAAGATGGGCTCCGGATGATCGGTTTCAATCAGGCGCACCAGACCGGAAGAGTTCTGTATCAGTTCGAATCCTTGCACCGGCGCTCGCAGGGCTTGAAAGCCGGGAGATTCCAGATTGAGGGCCAGGGCCAATAGAATGCTCATTCCAGCCATGGCGCGCGTTGCGAGGCGGGCCGCCGGCTATTTCGACTCGATTCCACGCGTTCTTCGCGCGTAGGCTAGCTGCCATGAAAAGTGCAATAGAAGCCGTAGGGCAGGACACCGAGCGGGCTGATCGGCACCTGGACGCCATCTCGCTTTTTGCGCTGGGTAAGGCCGTTGCCCGTCGATTGTTTCGAGGGGGCACGCTGCGCGCGCTGGGCCCGGCACTCCTCCTCAGTTGCGTTCTCAGTCAACTTGGCGCCTGCGGCGGCTCTGCGCAGAACGAGGACTCAGCCGGGCTCGGAACGACGGTCGACGAATTTGGTGGCGGGGTCGGTGGGAGCGGCGGAGCAGGTTCTGAATCCGGCGACACACCGGTTACGGGTGGGCCTCGCATTGTTTTTTTGGGCGATAGCATTGCCGCGGGTCTGCACTTGCCGCGCGCCGAAGCGTTTCCCGATGTTTTGCAAGCAGAGCTGGCGCGGGAGGGCAGGCCCTTCCAATTGGTCAATGCCGGTGTGAGCGGCGATACCGTCGCCGGTGGCGCGACCAGATTGGATTGGATGCTCAAGCAAGATCCCGACGCCATCGTCGTGGAGCTGGGTGTCAATGACGGCTTGCGCGGCGTGCCCGTGGCCGCCATTGAATGGGACTTGCGCGAACTTTTGGAGCGCATTCAAGCTGCCGATGTGGAGATGCTCATGTTGGGCATGCGCGTCCCGCCCAATTACGGCGAACCCTACTCCGAATCATTCGCAGACATGTTCTGCCGTTTGGGCGAAGAATTGGGAGTGCCCTGTGTGCCTTTTTTCATGGAGGGAGTTGCGGGTCATGCCGACCTCAATTTGGAGGACGGGATACATCCAACACGCGAGGGGCATTTGATTTTGGCGGACAACCTGAAAGCCCCCATGCTCGAATTGCTCGATTGCATTGCGGCTGGGGAGCAAAAGTAATGTCGCGCGCAACCCGAGTTCGCAAACGTGGCGGCCTTTGGGCCCTGGAATTGTTGCCGCATCATGTTGCTTGAAATCTGCACGGACTCCCTGGCCGATGCGCGCGCAGCGGAACTCGCGGGCGCGAACCGACTTGAAATTTGTGCCCATCTCGAGTGCGGCGGTTTGACGCCGAGCGAAGGCCTCATGGGGGCGGTGCTCGACGCCTGCGAATTGCCGTGTGTCGCGTTGATTCGACCCCGGCCCGGGGATTTCTGTTATCGCAGTGACGAGTTGGACGTCATGGCGCGCGACATCGATCGCATGCAGCAGCTCGGCGCCCAAGCGGTTGCGATTGGGGTCCTGAAGCCCGACGGTGCGCTCGACCTGGAGGCTTTGGAGCCACTGATTGAATGCGCTCGCCCGATGCAGGTTGTGTTGCACCGAGCCTTTGATTTCTGTCCGGACTGGCGCGCGGCTCTGGAACAGGCAGCGGTCTTGGGCTTCGAACGCGTGCTCAGTTCGGGCGGCGCTCCAACTGTCATGCAGGGGCGCGAACAACTGGCACAAATGCTGCGCTCGAGTCCTCCCGACCTGACCGTGGTTCCGGCTGGGGGAGTCTCCGAGCAACACATCGATGAGCTCGTAACCGCTATTGGTGCGCAAGAGTGGCATGCTTCGGCACGCTGCGCCGAGATCAGCGCCTGCGATTTTTCCGTGGCGAATAGACTGGCGCCTTCCGTGCCCCTGGCTGAGGGCCAGAACGGTCGCACGAGCAAAAAGCGAGTCGAGGCCCTGGCGAAAGCTTTGGCCGCCGGGCGCTCGCGCTAGTTGCGATGTTGCGAACTTGATCACGTTTACGATCCATTCATTTTTCCACAGCACCAGAAGCTTCCCAAGCAAGCTTCGCATCCCGATTGGTTGGGTCCATTCATGCGCCATTCACGAATACGTTCAATTGTTGCTTGCGGATTGCTTACCACTTGCGTGCTCGTGGCTGCGAGCAACCTGGGTTTTCCGTTGGAATGGCCCGCGAGCCCGACATCGCCGCAGTCGACATCGCCGCAGTCCGAGCAAACGGATCCAACCGGCGCGCAAAGCGAAGCGACCAAGCCGGTCGCCATCTTCGTGCTGCGACATGCCGAAAAGGCGCAGGATAACGGCCGCGATCCGTCGCTTTCGGATGCCGGTCGCGAGCGCGCCCAAGTCTTGGCTCGCCTGCTGGGATCCGCGGGTGTTTCCCACTTATTTGCCAGCGAGTACAAGCGCACCCAGGAGACACTCGCGCCGCTGGCTGAGCGAAGCGGACTGGAAGTCGTAAGCGCCAGCGCTCGCGAGAGTGCTGCACTTGCGAAGCGCCTACGCGCTCTGCCCGGCGGATCGATCGCCGTGGTTGCCGGTCATTCCAATACGGTGCCGGATCTCGTGCAGCAATTGGGAGGCAGCGTCAGTGACTTGGTGGATTCGCCCTACGGCAAATTGATCGAAGATCAAACCTACGACCGCCTCTTTCAATTAGTCCTGCCCGGTGCGGGGCGCGGCGTGCAATGTATCGAGCTGCGC
>JAJDES010000597.1 GCA_029259675.1 Planctomycetota bacterium | reverse complement strand
GCCGCCTCCAACCCGAGCGCGCCCACGAATTGACTCCATGACTGGAGCCCGTCCCCATCGAGCTTCACTCAGATCACGTTCACTGCAAAGATTCGCGCAGACCTGCATGGGCCTGCGCAACGCAATTCACTCGACCTACTTCTTTACTAGCAATCCAAAAGACTCTCCCGTTTCGGGAAGCATCAAACCCATGGCTACTCAGACTGCCACATCCATTGACTTCAAGGTCAAGGACCTCAACCTTGCCGAGTACGGACGCAAGGAAATCCGCATGGCCGAGGTTGAAATGCCCGGCCTCATGTCGCTGCGTGACGAATTTCGCGCCACCCAGCCGCTCAAGGGCGCCCGCATCACGGGCTCCTTGCACATGACCATTCAGACCGCGGTTTTGATCGAAACCCTGGTCGACCTGGGTGCGCAAGTTCGCTGGGCTTCCTGCAACATCTTCTCCACCCAAGATCACGCGGCGGCCGCCATCGCCGTGGGTCCGAACGGCACCCCGGAGAAGCCCGCGGGCGTCCCCGTTTACGCTTGGATGGGCGAGTCGCTTGAAGAGTACTGGTGGTGCACCGAGAAGGCCCTGGTATGGCCCGACGCAGAGGGTGCCCCGAACATGATCCTCGACGATGGTGGCGACGCCACCATGATGGTGCTCAAGGGCGCCGAGTGGGAGAAAGCCGGCGCGGCCCCCAAGGTTGGCGCTGACGAGCCGGAAGATTGGTGCGAGTTCGTGAAGCGCGTCGCGGACGGCATGAAGGAGTCCAAGGATCGTTGGACCAAAATGTCCAAGAACATCAAGGGCGTTACCGAAGAGACCACCACTGGTGTGCACCGTCTCTACCAAATGCAAGAGAAGGGCGAACTGCCCTTCCCGGCCATGAACGTCAACGACTCCGTCACCAAGTCGAAGTTCGACAACGTGTACGGCTGCCGCCACTCACTCGTGGACGGCATCATGCGCGCCACCGACGTCATGCTTTCGGGCAAGGTCGCCGTCATATGCGGCTACGGCGATGTCGGCAAGGGTTGCGCGCAGTCGCTGCGCGGTCAGGGCAGTCGCGTGATCATCACCGAGATCGATCCGATCTGCGCCCTGCAAGCCGCCATGGAGGGTTTTGAAGTCAACACCCTTGAGGACGTTGTCGAGTTCGCCGACGTTTTCGTCACGACCACCGGCAACTTCAACATCATCACCGCCGATCACATGGCGAAGATGAAGCACAACGCCATCGTCGGCAACATCGGTCACTTCGACAACGAGATCGACATGGCCACCGTGGCCAAGGTCAAGGGCATCAAGAAGGAAAACATCAAGAACCCGGCCGAGCACGGCAACCAAGTCGACCAATGGACCTTCCCCGACGGTCACTCCGTGATCGTCTTGGCCGAAGGACGTCTCTTGAACTTGGGCTGCGCCACCGGCCACCCCAGCTTCGTGATGTCGAACAGCTTCTCCAACCAGGTGATCGCCCAAATCGAGCTCTTCACCCGCGGCGAGAATTACGAGCAAGGCGTCTTCGTCTTGCCCAAGCACCTCGACGAAAAAGTCGCACGCCTGCACCTCGGCAAGCTGGGTGCCAAGCTCACGACCTTGACCAAGGAACAATCCGAGTACCTCGGCGTTCCGATCGAAGGCCCCTACAAGCCGGGACACTACCGCTACTAAGCGCTACCAACCGGCGGCACGAATACGGCGACCCGAGCCGAGTTGCACAGGACGTCACCTATCCGCAACTCGACACGCGGGCATCACCCTCCAGCGGGGCCTGTCGTTGCCATGCTCACGGACCCCCTCATCGCTCAAGCGCGGCGAGGGGGTCCCGATCGTTAATGCGAATGGTGTAGAGCCCGAATCCAAGGCCAAGACACGTATCTCGCCCCGGGGATAGTCGACTGCCGAAGTCGGGACACGGCAAGGAACAGGCCATCTAGCTAATCTCGTACATCTCACGACAACGAGCCACCGGCTGCACTCGAAGTGCATTGCGCTAAAGTGGGTGCCAACGGGAATGAGCGCCTTCCAGCCCCACGACCCGCCGTAGTGTCTTCGCCGAATTCCTCCTCATGAGCAGCACATGCCCCTGCGGGTTGCCCGCCAGCCTCGAAGATTGTTGCGGACGCTTTCTCTCGCGCGACCAGCTCCCCAGCACAGCGGTGGAATTGATGCGCTCGCGCTTCACCGCCTTTGTGCTTGGGGACGTCCCCTACCTGATGGACACGGCAGCCGGACCGGCCGCAGAAGTTCGCGCGGAGGATTTGGGGCGCTGGGCGGCGGAGCGCGAATGGTTGGACCTCAAAGTACTCGAAACCCAAGCCGGCGGCCCGGATGACACCGAAGGCGTCGTCGTCTTTCGAGCTCGCTTCAAGGACCCGCAAGTTCAAGTGCACGAAGAGCGCTCCAGCTTCATCAAGCGCGGCGGGCGTTGGTACTTCACCAAAGGCGAGTGGAATCACTCCAATACACCGGCGACGAGCGAGCGTGCGCAGTCCCGCAATGACCCCTGCGCCTGTGGCTCCGGGCGCAAATTCAAAAAGTGCTGCGGCAAACCCTAGTCGTTTGCGACCCTAGTGCGGCTGCAGAGCATCCGACTTCCAACACCGCTCCGAACAAACCCTCAGGTTCCATGAACAGCATCCAACTGCGCAACAACCACTCCATGCCGGCCCTCGGTCTCGGCACATGGAAAACCTCGGGCGGAGAAATCGCACGGGTTTTGGATTGGGCCGTTGAAATCGGCTACCGGCACATTGATTGCGCGGCGATCTACGGAAACGAGGCGGAGATCGGAGCCGCGCTCAAACTCGCCATGCAGAAGTATGGCCTGCGCCGCGAAGATTTTTGGATCACTTCCAAGTTGTGGAACAACTCTCACAAACAAGAGCAAGTCGCGCCCGCCCTTGAGCAAAGCCTCAAAGACCTGCAACTCGATTTCCTCGACTTGTATTTGATCCATTGGCCGGTTGTGCAAGACAGCCGCGCGGTCATGCCCAAATCGGCAGGGGACTTCCTCAGCCTCGACGACGTCCCCCTGTCGGAAACCTGGAACGGCATGCAAGCCGCGGCCAAAGCGGGCAAGTGCCGCAGCATCGGTGTTTCCAATTTCAGTGCGACCAAGCTGATGGCCTTGATTGCGGAAACGGACGCCGTTCCGGCCGTCAATCAAATCGAGCTGCATCCCTACTTGCAGCAAAAAGAGTTGTTGGATGGTTGCGCGGCCATGGGCGTGCACCTGACGGCCTATGCCCCACTCGGGTCCTACGATCGCGACGCTGCCGCAAGCCAGCCGAACACACCCGTTTTGCTTGCGGACCCGACTGTGTTGGACATCGCCTCAGCCCACCAATGCACAGCGGCCCAAGTCCTGTTGGCCTGGGGCATGCAGCGTGGAACTTCCGTAATCCCGAAATCCGTCCATCGCGAACGCTTGGCCGAAAACTTCGCCGCAAGCCAAATGAGCTTGAGTAAGGCGGACATGCAAGCCATCGGCGAACTGGATCGAGGCAGTCGATTCATATCCGGCGACTTTTGGGTCATGGACGGCGGCCCCTACACACTTGCCAATTTGTGGGATGAGTGAGGTGCTAGAGCTAGGGCGTCTAAAGCGTTCGCTCGCTTGCGAAGTGTTACGCATCGAAAAAGTCGAGCAACCTGCGCGCAAAAGTCACACGACACGATCCAAGCTCACAATCGCACACCGGACAGCCCGCTTCATTTGCATGTTGCCGCGACGCTTGAAACGCAACCCGATCGTGGGCAAAGATCCTCGTCCGAGCAAATCGAAGGCCATGCCCATATAGATGGATACTTCGACAAGTCAGAAAGTGGACCCAGCGGCTGTCGAGCAGCCCGTTGGCCGCCTCGCCCCAAGCCCGACCGGAATGCTGCATTTGGGCCACGCGCGCAGTTTGCTATTGGCTTGGTGGCACGTGCGCAGTCGCAACGGGCGCGTGGTACTGCGCATCGAGGATCTCGACACAGCGCGCGTTCGCGAAAGTTATACGCAAGCCCTATTGCGCGATATGGAATGGCTCGGGCTCGATTGGGATGAAGGCCCGCACTTTCAATCAGCCCATACGGAGCGCTTCCACGCTGCGGCGCAGCAATTGTTGCAGCGAGGCCTGGCCTACCCGTGCATCTGCACCCGCAAGGAAATCTTTCGCAGTGCTCCCCACCGAAGTGACGGCGAAACTCCGTACGCCGGAACGTGCAGCGGCAAATTCTCCAGCCTCGAGCAGGCACTGGAACAAACCGGTCGCCGCGCCGGCCTGCGCTTCCAAGTACCCGCGGGGGAAATCCAATTGGAAGACGGCTTCGCAGGCAGCTTCCACTCAAACCCCGCCGATGAGGTCGGCGACTTCACCATCCTGCGCCGCGATGCCGCGATCGCCTACCAATTGTCCGTGGTGGTCGATGATGCCGCACAGGGCATCCATGAGATCTTGCGCGGCGAGGACTTGCTCTCAAGCGCGGCGCGACAATGGTTGCTGCAGAACGCGCTCGGCCTGCCCCACCCCACCTGGTACCACGTCCCCTTGGTCGTCGATGCCGAAGGCAGACGGCTGGCCAAACGCGATTGCGACATCAGCCTTGCCGAAATGCGAGCCGCCGGAATCGAGCCCCAGCAATTGGTCAGTTGGATTGCTCGCCATTCCGGCATCCCAAAAGCAAAGGGCCAATCGGCTGCGGAATTGACGCCCGAATTCGATTTGAAGCGCGTGCCGCGAACGCCCCTGGTGCTGGACCCAGGTTCGCAACTGGATCTCATTCAACGTGACAACTAAGCCTGCCCGCGCCCCGTCACCGCCACCGGCACCAAGTCCGTCCGGCAAGGTAATCTCGCACTGAGCCCCCGGGCCCACTACCCTGCGCCAGTCCCAGCACGAGCATGCAGTCCACTTCACCCACCAGCCACCTCGACCGCCGCGCGGGCCTGCTCGTTTTCGTAACGGCCCTCGTGGCCCAGGCGTGGATCCTGGGCATGCCCTTCCAATTCGACGACTACGCCTTGGTCGCGAACCCCTGGAAGCTATTCGCGTTGGCTCCCGAAGAAGCCACGTCCGACGTGCCCTTCATGTTGCGCTGGACCCTGTGGGCCTTGTGGGGCATCGGCTGGACCATCTCCAATCTGTTCGGCGAAGTCCTAACACCGCTCCCCTTCCACGCCCTCGGATTGCTGGGACACGCCTGCGTCAGCTTGCTGCTGGCCACATTGGTCGCGCGCCTGTGCCCCCAAAGTTACGGACGCCTCGCGGGAACCCTAAGCGGCCTCGCCTTCGCACTTTGCGCCGGCGGAATACCGGCCGTGAGCTGGATTGCCGCCCAAAGTGACCTGCTCTTTCCATTGTTCGGCCTGGCGTCAGCCCACGCATTCCTAAATGCGCGCACGACGGCACCGGCAAAGCGCACAAGAACTTTAGTGCTAGCGGGTCTCCTTACTTGGCTGACCCTCGTGTCCAAAGCTCCCGCGCTCCTGCAAGTCGTCGCCATCGGAGCCCTGCTCGCACTGATCCCACCAAGTGATCCCCTAGAGCGAGGCAAACAAAGAGCCCGCGAACTCGGCACCCTAATACTGGCCACCGCAGCAGCCTTCCTATGTCGATGGATGTACCTGGGAAGTTTCAAGCTGCGCTACGGAAGCACAGAGCCGCCGTCCCCAAGCGAACTTCCCATCCTGTTGCCAAAGGCCCTGGACACCCTCGCCCAAGCCCTCCTCCCCTGGAACCGCCATCCACTCTTTAGCGATCGCGCCCCCTTCACCATAGGCATCTTCCCCGATTCCTGGTCCGTTACAAAAATGGCTGTGGCGCTCACCCTTCCAACGCTCCTATTAGCCTTCGCCCTGTGCAAGCCCGCCCGCAAACAACTCCTGTTCGCGAGCGCCCTGGCAGTCCTCTTCGCCTTGCCCGCAACCCTTCTCGCCCACGGTTACACGGGCAACGTCAACGCCCGCAACGCCTACCCCGCACTCGTACCGGCCCTCGCAGCCCTAGGCATCGCCTGCGCCGCCTTACTCTCCATCCCGCGCAACAAACCCATAGGAATCGCCGCCGCGCTAGTTCTATTCGTCCAATTGAGCGACGGCTGGCTGCACGTATCCGGCAATTGGAAACTAGCCGCCGCAGAACACGCGCGCAGCCTCGCAGCCATCGAATCGATTGAGTCGCAGCGCCTGCAAACGTCGCCTTCATCAACGCCCCTATACGCCGCACTCAATCCCTCGCGCAGTTACGGCGGCATCCCCCTGCTCGGCTACCGCATAACCCAAGCCTTCCAGCCCCCCTTCCGAGCCGAGCCCCTCACCGTCACCAGTTTCGAAGCGCAATCCCAACTAATCGACAGCCTGGCGTCCGACCCCACCGCCGCGCAAAAGGCCCTCTGCAGCTTCGCTCCCCACAAAGATTTCCTGTCCTCAACCGGAGCCCAAGCCCGCGATCAATTCAGCCTCCATCCCCAGTCAGCACTGCGCCTCGGTCTCGACAACCCTTCCCCCACCTGGCACCAAGACGGCCAAACCTGGACCCCATCCAGTCCCATCCCAGCCCACGCCGCCCCCTGGGCACAACTCGAATTGGATCCCGGCCCGGCCCAAGTCGTGCAACTCGAACTCCGCTTCGTAAACGCATCCAGCACAACCATCCCGCTCATCGCACGCTCCTCCACCGCAGCCCGCAAAATCCAATTCCGACCGTGGGTGCGACCCGAAGAATGGTGGGGACCGCCAATCACATCCTTCCACGTGGACGTCCCCTGCCGCCCGTCAGCCTTCCCCCTGGCCAGCGCCAAATTCCCGTCACTCAAGCTCACATCACCCCCAGAGGGCTCCCACATAACCCTCAACACCGAGCAAGCGCCCACCGTCACGATCGCCGCGCCCCTCCCCGCCGTCGCGCACATCCGAATCGAATGGCAACTGGAACTGCCCGCCCTAAGCAACTTCTCCATCTTCGCCGACATGCCGGCCCCATCCTCCCCCGGCCCGCTCGAGCCCACCCAATTCCACGTCGACCCGCGCCTAATCCCAGGCTCTCCCGCCAACGCCGCCCCCTGGCCCCAATTCCTCACGGCCCTAGCAAGCGCCTTCCCCTGCTTCCGCCCCGGCAGCGCCTACCA
>JAJDES010000596.1 GCA_029259675.1 Planctomycetota bacterium | reverse complement strand
GGGGGGGGGCCGGGACTGACGGACCCCGGGCAAGGTGTGCATTTGGGGCTTGGGATCTTTTCGGGTGCGCGAATTCCGCGCGAATTCGAGTCGGCATGCGCGCCGGCTGCGGGCGCGCGCCAGTGGAGAGCCCTTGCGCCGCTAAATCTCGACCCTAGAATGTTCCGCCCCTTGTCTGGAGCGCGACTATGACGCGATTGCTAGTGGGTCTGGGAAATCCAGGACCCGAATACGCTGGAACTCGGCACAACGTCGGATTCCGAGTGATCGAAGAGATTGCGCTGCACGAGGGGGTGCTCTTTGAGTCCGCTAGCTCTCTTGAAGGCTACGGCGGTCCACGATCCTTGCGCGTCGCTCGTTTGCACGATCCCGATGCGCTCCTAGTGCTGCCCGGTTCCTACATGAACCGGTCGGGCGAAATCGTGGAGCCTGTGGCCAAGTGGTTGGGATATCAATCGACGCCGAATGCGAGTTCGCCCGAGACCTCTGCCGAATCCAAAGCGGATGCGGCGCACACGTTGTCTTCGGAGTCTGCTTCGCAATCAGCGCCGCTGCCGATCGGCCCGATCTACTCGGAAGAAGTTCTGCGCGACAGTCTCATGGTCGTCTACGACGACCTGGATCTGCCGCCCAGCGAACTTCGCATCCGTGCTCAAGGGGGGCACGGCGGACACAACGGAATGCGATCGATCGTGAATTGCCTCGGTACGAATAGTTTCCCGCGCCTGCGCGTGGGAATCGGACGGCCGAGGACCGACGCGGCGCGTCATGTGCTGGAAGCCTTCGATGCGAACGAACAAGAGGATATGGCCATTGCTGTGGCCGAGGCCGCTGAGGCCTGCCTCTGGTGGCTTCGCAACGGAGACATATCGGGCTGCATGACGCGGTTTCATAGCCGCTGGACCCAGGCAACGTGACGTTATCGGCAGCCTTTGGATGCCAAATGTTCGGAGCCGCCAACACTGGAGACCCTACTACTTTGAAGCAAACTTATGAGGGGATGTTCGTCCTCGACAATGACGCCGTACGGGCCGACTGGCAGGCGGCCAAGCGGATCGTTACGGATTTCTTAGCCAAGCATGGCGCCGAGCTGAAAACGGCTCGCCGTTGGGATGAGCGCCGCTTGTCCTATCCGATCAAGAACCATGTTCGCGCCACCTTCTTGCTCTGCTTTTTCGAGCAGGATGGAGAGAACCCCACGCTGCTGCGGGATTTGGAGCTGAATGAGACGGTTCTGCGCTACTTGATTCTGCGCACACCTCTTGTTCCCGCCATGGAATACGAGCTTTCGGAGGAAGAGAACAAGCCCGGCTACGAGCCGCCGCCGGTCCCCGAAGATATGGCACCCGCTGCCGAGGAGGGGGCGAGCGCAGCTGAAACTGTCGACGTCGATCTCGATCAAATCGAAGCGGAAGTGGCTGAGGCCGTCGAAGAAATCGAGTCCGTTGAAACCGTGGCCGTGGCCGCCGATGCACCCGCGGCCAAAGCCCCCGCGGCCAAAGCCACTGAGGCCAAAGCCACTGAAAGCAAGGAGGGTTGAGCTATGACTGATTCCAATCAAGCCATGAAGCAGTCCGACCGCAAGAATGTGGATCTCGACTACAAGGACATTGAACTGCTGACGCGTTTCGTCGGTGGGCAAGGTCAAATCGTTTCTCGCCGTCGCACGGGCTATAGCGCCCAGCGCCAGCGGGCCCTCAAGCAAGCCATCAAGCGCGCACGCCACCTGGGGCTCATGCCCTTCGTCGGTTGATCGAGCCCGATAAACCACGAAGAGACAGCTACACGAGGTAACCCGATGAAACGCGTTGAAATTCTGTTGCGCGAGAACGTGAACAACCTAGGCCGCTGCGGTGACATTGTCAGCGTGCCCGCCGGTTACGCGCGCAACTTTTTGTTTCCCCAGCAAATGGCCATTCAGGCCACGCAGGAAAACGTCAAGCAGATGCTCCGGCGCCGCGAGCGTTTGGAGTTGGAAGAGGCCGCCAGAGCCGAAGAGATTCGAGTCAAGGTGGAGGCCCTGGCCAAGGTGAGCCTGACGACTGCCGAGAAGGCGGACGAAGGCGGACGCCTATTCGGCTCGGTCAACTCGGGCACGATCGTCAAATTGTTGGCGGCCAAGTCCTACCCGATTGATGAGAAGGACGTACGGCTGGATCACCCCATTCGCGAGGTCGGTACGCACCAAGTGCCGATCCACGTACACGGGGACCAATCGGCGGAAATCACGCTGGTCGTTACGGCCGCTTCCTAAGCGCCAATGGACCGGGCTCCCGTTTGACCGGGATGTCCGCGAATTCAAGCAGGGCCGGCTCCGCCAATCGGTGGGGCCGGCCCTCTTGTATGCCGGGTTGCATGCCGGCTCCCGTTCGAAGCCACAATCTTTAGCGGCGCCCTTCGCGCAATGGATGGAGCTAAGTCGGTTCGAATGGCCCAACCCTGATTTCAAACGAAGCTTCCGACCGGAAGGGAAGGGAAGTCTCGGGCCATGGTGGTTATCCTGCGCGTCCCCATCCGTACCCGCGATGGCGCACGCGATCTCCCCATGACTTCCGACTCGAATTCAGGCCGCAAGCTGCCCCAAAACTCCGATGCCGAAAAGGCATTGTTGGGGGCGATGTTGATCGACCCGGAGCGGGTCCCCGAGGCGGCCGAGATCCTGCGCGCCGATGACTTCTGCGTGCGTCGCCACGCCATCCTGTTTGAGACGCTGCTGGAGCTTTCTGAAAAGGGCATTCCGGTGGATCCGGTCACGATCGGTCAAGCGCTGCGGATGGACGGCAAGTTGGATGCCGGTGACATTGACGGCTTTTTGATCGAGTTGATCCAAGGCGTTACGTCTTCGGCGCACCTCTTGCACTACGCCGACATCGTGGCTCAAAACTCGGCCCTGCGCGGGTTGATTGCAGAGTCCACCAGCATCATTTCGGCCGCCTACGAGACGGCGCCGGAGCGCGACGCCGTGCAGGCCTTGCTCGACGAGAGTGAGCACAAGATTTTCAGCATCTCGGGCGATCGGGACAGCCAGGGGCCCGAGCCGGTTTCGAACACGATTGCGGAAGTTTTTAGGCGCATCGAGTCGCGCTCCCACCGTCAGGGGATCACCGGCTTGACGACGGGCTACTACGACATGGATGACATGCTCTGCGGTTTCAATGCCGGAGACCTTGTGATCCTTGCGGCGCGCCCGTCCATGGGCAAAACCGCCTTGGCCCTGAACCTGGTGGAAGCGGCCGCCAGTTCCAAGCCCGAATGGATGGAGGGGCGCTCGCCGACCGTCCTCCTGTTCAGTTTGGAGATGGGCCGTCTGTCCTTGATCGAACGGATGCTTTGCTCGCGCGCGAAAGTCGAGTCCTACCGCTTGCGCACGGGTCGCATTTCGGGTCAGGAGCGCGAGAGCTTGGTGCGTGCGGCCGACGACCTGCAGCACACGAAAATCCTGTTCGACGATTCGCCTTCCTTGAACATCATGTCCCTGCGCAGTCGCGCGCGGCGTGTGCGCACGCGCCACAACTTGGACATGATCGTGATCGATTACCTGCAGTTGATGAGCGCGCCCAAGGCCGAGAGTCGGCAGCAGGAAATTAGTGTCATCTCGCGCGGCTTGAAATCGCTCGCCCGCGAATTGGACATTCCCATCATCGCCCTGGCTCAGCTGAGTCGCGCGGTGGAGCAGCGCGACCCACCGCGTCCCCAGCTTTCCGATTTGCGCGAGTCGGGCTCAATCGAGCAAGACGCCGACGTTGTGTTGCTCTTGTATCGGGCTGAGTACTACCAAAAGTACCGCGAGGACGAGGACTGCAAGGGCGTGGCCGAAGTTATTTGCGCCAAGCACCGCAACGGGCCGACGGGTACGGCCAAGCTCGCATTCTTCCCCAGCACCATGCGCTTCGAGAATCGGACGATTACCGAGACCGAACCGATTGCCCCCTGATGGCGCAGGGGATTTCTCATCGGCGCGATTCGCCGGAACGATCACTCGGTCGCCCGGCTCAATCGGCACGGCGCTCGTGGTGCAGGCCCTTTGGTTCAGCGACGGCGAACAGGGGCGCAAGAACGACTGAGTCAACCGGGGCGCCTTGGCTGTGCTGGCTGGCCCTCGCGGTTCTTAGCGGAACGTTCCTGTCGGCCCCAGCTCAGGCCCAGGAGGCCGTGCGGCAACTGGCCGAAGAAGCGCGCAACCCAATCGTTGTGAGCATTGTCGTCGAGGGCAATCAGCGCTTTTCGGACGAGCAGCTGGTCTCCGGCCTGGGCCAGCTATTGAACGAGCCCTTGGATGAGCAAGCGGTAGCCGAAGGCATCGACGCGCTTTGGATCTCCTTCCACGTGGCGGCACAGGTGAGTTTCCGGCCCGTGCCGGGCGGCATCGAATTGTTGCTCACCGTCGAAGAGGTGTCGGCCGATTTCGAGCCGCGCTTCATCGGCAATGTGAACGTGAGCGAGCGCAAGTTGTATGAGTGGGCGGGCTTGGAGAGGGGAGTTGAGCTGTACATGAATCGGGTGCCGCATGCTCGCGAGCGCCTGGTCGAACAGTACCGCCAGCACGGCTACTACTTCGCCGATGTTCGCGTGGTTTCGAGCAACGACCAGGATGGTTTGCCCGGGGTCCTGCCCGATGTGATTTTTGAAATTCGCGAGGGACCGGTTGTGCGCGTCGAAGAAGTCATCATCGAGGGCAATCAATCCATGCCCGACACCGGCGCGCTGTTTTGGAAGGACGGCTTGCGCAGCCTGAGCAAGCTGGAAACGGGTACCGAATCTTATTTCACGGCTTGGATTCCCTTCTATCGACCCAAGTTCAACCCCGAGGACCTGGCTGCCGACTTGGTGGCGATGCGCAATGTCTACCGCGATCAAGGTTGGCTCGATGCCGTAGTCGAACTCGACCGGCTCGAATTCAATACAGCCCGCGATCGAGTTACGGTGGTCATTACGATCGATGAGGGCTTGCCCTACAACGTGGGTTCGCTCGACATTGAAGTTGTGGAGTTGGTAGAGGATCCGCGCCA
>JAJDES010000595.1 GCA_029259675.1 Planctomycetota bacterium | reverse complement strand
GCGCCGGTGCCCAGGGAGCACTCGCCACTTCGACGTCGACCGAGAAGGGGCGACCGTCGATGGGTTCGGCGTAACTGTAGGGGAAGTAGTTGACCATCTCTTCGATGCGCACAGCATCGGCGGGCGGCAACTTTCCATCGCTCAGGAAACGGCGCACATTGGCGTAGGAGGCCGTGTCGACGTCGATCGAAAAGGTCGAACGCGCATCGTCAGCGACGCGGATGAACTTGTTCTCTTCGATGTAGTCGTAGGCTTCAGTCGTGGACTCCTCGTCGGAGTCGAGGTAACCGAGGTCGTCAAGTTGGTTTTTGAGTCGCGGATCGAGTTGACGCTCTTGCTCGCCTTGGCCGAGGAAGAAGTTGTCCGTTCCGGTTACTCGCGACCTTCCTGCCACTTCGTTAGTGGCGCCGTAGCCCAGCGATTCCAACGTGGATATAGAGCCGCCCGTGGTTGGGCCACTTGAGGGGCGGACGAGTGAACTCGATGGAGCCGGAGGGCCGCTAGGACCGCCGGTAGCAGTCGCAGGTGCTTCGCCTGGGGCGGTCCGACTCAGGTACAGGGACTCCGGTACCACATCCTTTTTAGGGGCTTCCAGCTTGTCAGTCGAAGCAGGCTTCGTCTCATCGCCCAGGCCCCCAGCTTTTCGGAGTTCCCCTCTAGCAGCAACCTCACCCGCCTTGCCGGCAGGGGCCGCGTCTTGGGCCAAGCCGAGATTGCGTTTGCCTCGACCATCGTCAGTGCTGTTATTCCCACTGTCTAGGTAGCCCAAGTTATTGAGATCGGCATTTTCGGTGTAACCCAGGCTTCGAAGCTCATCGAGATCTGATTCTCCGAGGTACCCCGAGCTGCGAAGCATCGGGTTCTCTTCTTTAGTCGGTTGTGCGTTGCCCGCAACTTGCGTTGCGGGTGCCATGTCTGACTTGGATCTGTAGCGGTCAGTCAATGCTTGAAGCAGGCTTTGATCGTCAGCTTGAGCCGTTTCGTAGTTGCTTTGATTGAAATCCAATGCGTACGCGAAGGGGGCTGCTCCAGCTTCGCCCTCCGCGCTCATCCCAAACCATCTTGCAGGCATGAGAGCTGCTGCGGTAACGAAGGTCACCGAAGCGGCTGCCGCAAGCTTGACTCCAGTGCGCAAATACCAAGGTCTCTTGCTTGGCGCTGCACTTGAACTCGATCCGCCCGCGGGAGCAACCGGTCGCAAGACATCATCTTGCCCCGTGCGCTCGTCAATCTTGGCCAGCAAGTCAGCGCGGCGATCCGCACCCAGTCCCTGCTCACCCGATTCCGTTGCGCCGGAATTCGCCGCGCCAGTTTGCGCGGGCTTTTCGTTCTCAAACTCGTCAGTTAGTAAATTTGCCATTTCTCTCACCTCGGCCACGAATTGTGCGGCCTTGTCATCGCGCTGAAGAAGAGCTTTCACTTCGGCCTCTTCCGCGCCCTCTAGTTCGCCCAGGGCATAGGCGGTGAGCCTCGGATCCTCGGGTTCGTTTGAGTGCTTCATGAAGTGGCCTCCTTGGTACTAAGTGGTGCGATGCGTTCACGCAGACTTTTGAGTCCGACGTGTAGCAAGTAGCCCACGTTGCCAACCGAATGTCCGGTGATCTCGGCGATCTGTCCGTAGCTGAAGCTCTCTTGGAACTTCAAACGAATCACATCGCGTTGATCGGCCGGCAGGTCGTCGAGAAAGTCGAGCACCTTGGTGCGGGACTCACCCGATTCCGCAGAAAGTGCCGGATCTAGTTCCGGCGCCGGTTGACTGTCCGTGGTTGAAATCTCGAGCGGAGTCATGCGCCGCTCCTTCTTCATTACGTCCATGGCGCGATTGCGACAGACGGTGTAGAGCCATGGTTTGAGCCGCTGCTCGATCTCGGCCTGGTCCTGATCACAAAGTCGCAGGAAGGTGTCCTGCACAACGTCGCGAGCTGACTCCACATCGCCGCCGAGTAGGCGGGTTGCGAAGCCGACAAGCGGCTCTTCGTATTGCTCGAGGGCCGAGCGGATCCAGTGCGTTGATTCCAAGGCTTTTGCCGGTTGAGAGCCCGCGCCGGGCGCTCTCAGCTGCACGACGATCGTGGGCGCGAGAGCTTGGGTCCAATTGCGAGCGTGGCCCCAACACCTTGCCGAATAAGGACTTGGCATCCAAGCCTAGGGCTGGAGAAGGTCCTGAGTGGTCGCGGCGGCAGGTGCTCATGGGAGCCATATGGAGGGGCAAAGGCTTGGCCGGCGTGGGAGAGCGAAGCGCGCAAGCGTGCTCGTATTGGGGCGCCGGCGATTTTCGGTCTGTGGCCACTCATGTGAGCGCTCGAATCCAGGCTTTGGCGCGTGGCAAGCTCGGCGGAGTGCCTTTGGTTTCCAATCGCGAAGCCAAGAAACGGCTCCAATCGCAAATTCTGACTACTCCGCTGGCATGTGCACGCAAACGACATTTGACCGATCCGACCCGTCTTTGTATCCCATTGCGCCCAATTGCCGTTTTCGCTGCCCATGGAAGCCCTTATTTCCGAATTGCCCCGTCTCCGATCGAGATCAACGACCGAGCGCCCGCTCCATGGCTGGAGTGAAGAGGCGTGGCAGGCTCTCGAGTGCGACGTTGGCTTGCACGCGGCGCGCTTGAGCAAGCCTGATCGCGAGGCTTTGGAAGAGGTGCTCTTCCTCGACCTGAGTAGCGAGTTTGATGCTCGCTTTTACAGTATTCACGTCAGGCAGTTGGGCATCGAGCTGAGCTCGGCTTTCCTCAACTTCGAACCTGAATGGGCGCGCGACGAAGCCAAGCACATGGATGGCTTTCGGCGCACACTTAAAGCCGGCTTCGGTTGGAGCGAACAGCGCATGGCGGAGTTGAATGGGCGCCGCTCCAACTTCGAGCCCCTGGCCCACCTCTTTCGCGACGAGTTCGCCATTCTCTGCCTTTCCGCATACGACGAACTGGCGACGGTGCGCGCCTACCTGGGCAATATGCACCATTACCGAAAACTCGGTCCGGCCTTTCTGCGCTTCTTGCGTTCGGTCATCGCGGATGAAGGTTGGCACTACAGCCGCTTCCTCGACGTGATCCGCAAACAGCACGCACACCGCCTGGGCGAAGCCCGATCGATGGTGCAGGAAATACGCTCGGCCGAGGGCACCCCCTACGCCAGCACCTTCGTTCTCGACCACGATGACGATGTATGGTCCGACGCCATCTTCGACGAAGCCGAACAGGTCCTCTTGCGCGCCTTAGAGCGAGCCCAACTGGGGAGTCACCGCACTCCAGCCCCATTCGCGCCCGCGTAAGCCCATTCCTCCGCACCCAGCTTGCGACCCAGCCGGCCCGACGCCATGCTGTGTCGCCACGGGCCCTTAGCTCAGTTGGTTAGAGCAGTTGACTCATAATCGATTGGTCGTAGGTTCAAGTCCTACAGGGCCCACCAATAACGAGTCTGCATTGGGTTCGCGGCGACTCGCGCGAGAAGTACTCGATTCCTAGTCAACCCGGCTTCGGCGATCCCGTGTTCTGTTGAGCTAAATCAACTTGGGGATCTCATGGATCCGGTTTGGGCGGCAGGAATCGCGGCAATGCGAGAGGCTTCGATTGGGAGGCGTGCGAAATTGAGCGGAGGAATGGGCACCCTGGGAGTTGTGCTGGGGGCTGTGCGGAGACTGGGAGCTAAATCCTTGCTAGCCAATTGATGAACGGCTTAGGATCAACGGGTCCACTGCTCGCAGTCATTAGAACCCATGTTTTTGCAGGAAACGATTCAGCGTTGCTCAACTTGTGGTGAGCTTACTCCCCATAGCAAGCGTGCCGTTGCCCTGCCGAAGTTGCTGGCTCTTGCCGCCTTGCTCGCTGCGCTTGGGTGCTTCGTTTGGAGCGCGATTGGCGAGGTTGAAGCCGAGTTGATTCTGTTGGGTGTCTTGCTGTGCAGCATTGCGCTCTTTGTGCTGCTGCGCGATCGAAGGAAGTATTGGGGCATTCACTGCGAGCGCTGCCGAGGAAAGGAACTGTCCGAACACAATCGGACGAAGATCAAGCTCGACGGAACTGTTGAGGTGTTCGTTTTGAGCTGAGGCTTATTCGGCTTCTTCGGTGTAGCCCAGTTTTTCGAGTTCTTCAAAGCTAGCCGAATCGAGAACTCGCCCGCTTTCGTACTCGATGAAGCGTGTGCGAGCTTCGACTGTTTTGTCATTGAGCAAAGCTAGCAGCGCTTGCACTCGCTCAGGATGTTGCGCGGCGACATCATTCAATTCAGCAGGATCTGCGCTCAGGTCGTACAGCTCGTAGAAGGGGCCGGTGAGCTCGCGCGACGCAGATTCTTTGAGAGTGTGCATGTTGACGCCGGCAAGTGCGGCGACCGGTAACTCGTGGGTGCCGAAGGCCTTGCCGGCCAAGTCCGGGTAGTTGGCCGCAATCCACGTGCGCGCGCGCGAAGAGCTGAATAGGCCCATCAATCCGCAGGATTCAAGCGAGGGATTCAATTCAACAAGCTTCCAACCTTCGAAGCTCACGCTGCGACTGCCCTGGAAGGATCCATAGGCAAAGCTGGGCAGTGGTTCAAGCGTTGCGCCCTTCAGCGCTTGCATCAGCGAGCGTCCATGCAATTCGTGGTGGCTTTCAATGCCCGCCAAGTCGAGCATTGTGGGGAAGAGGTCCACGAGTTGGACATCGCTTTCAATGCGCCGCGCCTGTGTGCCGCCCGGCGGTCGAATCAGCAGCGGAACGTGCAGCTCTTCGCCGTGCAGAAGTTGGTGATTGAAGTAGGAATCATGTTCGCACATGGATTCACCATGATCGGCGCTGATGACAATCCATGTGTTGTTGAGCGCGCCGTTGGAATCCAGCTCTTCGATAAATACCGCTATCGCGGCATCCATGGCGCGCACGCCGCGGTCGTAAGCTTGCGCAATCGGCTCTAGTTCCAATTCCTTCTGCCCCGGTTCTGCTAAGGGTTCGGCTATGTACTTGGGGATGGCGCCCAATATGGATCCGTAGGATTGCGCCACAGGTGCCGTGCGTCCGGCCAGTTCACTGGGTGCAAAGGGTTCGTTCCATTTGGCGCCCGAGTAATAGGGACCGTGCACGTCGAGCACTTGCAGGAATAGGAAGTACGGCAAGTCTGCATTCGCTTGTTCAAGCCATTGAGCAGCCGAGGGCAAGACCTGATCGACGCCACCATCCAACTCCTCAAGCCCGCGCTGCGCCGGGCCGTCGTCATAGTGATCGAAGCCGCGTTCGAGCCCGTGCAAAGCTCCGGCATTTGGATTGTCGATGATGGCCGCAGTCTGATAGCCGTTTTGGCGCAGAACTTCCGCCAGGGCCGGATGCTTGGGCGAGAACGTCCACAGGGATGCTCCCCCATCTTCTTGCTCTTGCTTGCGGAAGGATTCGGGCAGGAGTCCGGTGAATTGAGACAAGTAGCTGGGCGTGGTTTTCGGCGCATTGGACCAACAGCGATCAAAGACCACGGACTCCAGGGCGAGTCGATCCAGACCGGGTGTCGTTTCGCGCTCGTACCCATACAAGGACATGTGCCGAGCCGACAGCGTGTCGATGCTGATGAACAGAATCGAGGGGCGCGGTTCTCGCTCGGTAGGGTTGCCGCAGGAGAGTGTGCAATGGGCGGCGAGCAACACGGCAGTCAGCTTGGAGAGCATGGGCCGATTCTAGCTCACAGACCTGGCAATTGAACTTTTTGGCCGGGGCGGTGCTGAAGGCGCCAATGCAATTAAATGACCGCAGCATGAATTCGCCTGCCATTCTCTCGGATTCGAAAAAGCGGTTGCGAGAGCATGGTTGCCTCGGGCGGCGTCCAGCTAGCGATGGAGAAGGCGGCATGTCCGCGGGCGGTCGGTGTTCTTGCCGCTAATACTTCTCCTTGGTGGTGTTTCGGACGCAACCGAACTGCCTGCGACCGATTCCCCCGAGAAGCGGTCACGCAAGTCAGCTTCGCGAGCAAGTCTGGGCGAGCTGCCACGATGACTGGAATTCTCGTGGTGCTTTTCCACTAGTCCGTTGGCGTACAGCCTTGGTCCATGGGCAAGGGGCCATGCAGACATCTCCGTTGCGCCGAATGACACAAGTGTAATGCCCCATGACACAGACGTAATGCCTGCGCGTGTGGAGAGGGACCATGCTGTTCTTCGGAATGACCGAGAACACTTTTAGAAGCGTGGATGCCCCAGGCCCGGTTCGCACAGCCTCGCAATGCGCTGGACGTGAGCGAGCGGGATACATAGCTCATTTGCCTAGTTATGGGCGGGTTACAGAGATGCAAAAGCGAGTGACACAAGAGCGCGAGCTGTCCTTGAAAGCTTTACCGGCGAGCGGTCATTTTTACCGACTCACTGCTGGCCCTTTGCCGAGTATCAGCCCCTTTGGGTCGGCGGAACATAAGTTGCTTTGGGCTCGCGCATGATCACTTGTGCTTCCGATCGGTCCGAAATGCGCACAGGGTTGTAGTCCGTATCCACATGAAAACAACGAGTGATTCCAAGACCGGCAACTGCTTCATGTTGCGGTTTTTTGCAGTCAATTACCTACTGGTGTGGCTTCTGTGCTTCGGTTTCTATCGGCGCATGGAAACTCCGGATGCGAACACCATGGCCTTCTCCACCGTGGTTTGGATCACGTACCCGGCAATCTACCTATTACCGGCTTTTGTGATTGCGAAGCTGCTGGCCCTTTCGGGTCGGCTATTGGCTCCATTTGCCAGTGAGCGTGCGCGCAACTTGGGATTCCGCGCGGTGTGCGTACTTGTCGTAAGTGCCACGCATCTCTTTCTTTTTGCAGATACGCGCGTTTATGAGAACTGGGGATTTCACCTGAACGGGTTCGTTTGGAACCTTTTGATGACCCCCGGAGGCCTGGAATCGTTGGGGGCTAGCGGGGCCACTGCGGTCACCCTCGCCGGGGCTACGTTGATTTTGATCGGTCTGCAAGCCGGGCTGGCTTCCTGGCTCGAATCCGGCAGAGGGTTCGGGGCACTCGCAAATTTCGGAATGCGGGTACCCCTTGTCCTGTTGGTGGCCTTGTCACTTTCCGAGCGAGTTGCCTACGGGGTTGCTCATGTGAACGCCTATCAGCCCATTTTGGCGGCAGCGGAGGTTTATCCCTTCTACTCAAGGCTCACTTTCAATCACTTGGCAGCCCGGATGGGATTTGAACTGAAGCGAATCCCCGACGAAACGGTGCCCAGCGTAGATTCGTTGGAGTATCCGAAAGCGCCCGTGGAAGTAGATCCGAAACCCTCCAATTACAACATTGTCTGGTTGGTTTCCGAAAGTCTGCGAGCGGATGCGCTCGATCCCGCAATCATGCCCGAGGCCTGGCAGTTTGCCAATTCAAGCGCGCGCTTCACGCAACACTACAGCGGCGGCAATGGGACGCGCATGGGCATCTTCTCGATGTTCTACGGAATTTGCGGCGCTTATTGGTTCCCTGCCCTTAACGCGCGTAGAGGGCCGGTGATTTTCGAGGTTTTGGAGAGCTTGGACTATCAATTGTCGTTGCACACCAGCGCCAAATTCACGTATCCCGAATTCGACAAGACGACGTTCGTGAGCGTGGATGCCGAAGACATGCACCAATGGAACGATGGCGAAACCTGGGAGCGCGACCGCACCCATGTGGACCATCTCCTGTCCTTTATCGAGGCTCGGGACCCAGAGCGGCCCTTCTTCACCTTTTCATTCTTTGAGTCGCCGCATGCGCGCTACTCGTTTCCGACGGAAAGTGTCATTCGCGAGTCGTACTTGGAAGATTTCAACTACGCAACGATGTCACTGGAGCAGGACATTGAGCTCATCCGGAACCGTTACGTGAATTCCTGTCATCACCTCGATCAGCAATTGGGGCGAGTCTTTGAATGCCTCGAACGGGAGGGATTGCTTGATTCCACGATTGTTGTGTTTACGGGCGACCACGGTGAGGAGTTCATGGAGAAGGGGCGTTGGGGGCACGGCTCAACGTTTAGCGAAGAACAGGTTCGAGTGCCCTTGGTCTTGTATGTGCCCGGCGAGTTGCCGCGTGTGGTTGATGAACTGACCAGTCACTTGGACTTGCCGGCAACGATCCTGGATCAATTGGGCGTGCTCAACTCCGCAAGTGATTACTCCCAGGGATCCAACATGCTTGCGGACGGCTTCCATCGCGGGCATGCGTTGCTTGCGGATTGGTCCCGTGTTTGTGTGCTGGCTGAGGGCTTGAAGCTTGTATTGCCCATGAAGGGGAAGGGGCTTTTTCAATCTGCGCTTACGACGACTAGCGATGTCCCGATTGAAAGAGGCGGTACGGATATGTCGGCTGCCACTTTGAAGTTGGTCTTGGATGAACTTGGGGAGTTCCGCTCAAAGTGATGGCCAATCAAGACTGCGGGGAACGGGTCATTGGGGCAAAGGTGAGCGTGGAAACGCTTGGGGGATTTTTGGTTGCGATTGAGGACTAGGCGTTGCATTCACTTCGGCCGAGACATCCATCGCGCGACATGGCGAACTAACAAATGAAAGACCAAGAAATCGTGGGGAGGTCGGTTATCGAGTGCGAAGGGATCCACTCCTTCACGCCGGCTCAGCTGGCTCAAAAGCTCGAACGTGGGAAGATTGTCAGCTTTCCCAGCTGCCCATTTCCTTTGCCCGATCTGGACTTACTCTCGAAGTTGCGGGCCGAGTTGCCATTGAGTTTGAAGGTCAAGAATGTGAGCTACCATCCGGAGGCGGACCGATTGATCGGAGTATCGGGGAACCGTCGCCTTGAAGGCTTGGCAAAACAAGTGTTGGTTGAGCATTCAGAGCGTGTGGAAAGTTTTCTTCAAAGCGTACTTGGCGATTTCACCGACAATTGGGTCGTTGGCACTTCCAGTTTTCGGCCGATCGAAGAAAGGGGCCGTTGCCTGGGCAACCATGCGAGCAATGAACTCGTTCATGTGGATGCGGGAGCCTATGGTGCCACCAACGGAAGTCGGATCCTGCGCTTCTTTGTGAATGTGAATCCGCTTGATGATCGAGTTTGGGCAACTAGGGGCACTTTCGCTGAATTGTTTGAGCGCCATCACACCGCAGCGGAATTGGATGAACTGCTGGGGAGCAACCGGGATTTGGAGAAAGGCCCGCTAAATCGCGTGCGTTCATCCATTCTGGCCGGCCTTGCTCAAGTGGGCGTATCGATGGCGCGATCGTTGGATAGCTCGCCCTATGACCGTGCCATGCGGCGCTTTCACAACTACATGAAAGATGATGCGGAATTCAAGGCGAGCTCAATCGGCTACGAGGAAATGAGGTTTGCGCCTTGGACAGCGTGGATGGCCTTGACGGACACAGCCAGCCATGCCTGCATTTCGGGGCGGCACGCTTTGGTTAATACGTTTCTCATTCCGCTCGAAAACTGCAGGGAAACAAAATCTGCTCCAATGGAAATCTTGCGGAGCTTTGCGGCCAATCGAGCGGCTAGGCCTTCGGACTAGTTGGGCCGTTTGTGAGGAGCTTGCCCGCTGATGTGGATGCTTGGATTTCCGGTAGGTGTCCCGTGCTGCTCCCGCAATTTTGCGAGCTGCGTCGAATGATCGATTCCCCGATGGTGAGTGCAGGTCTCGCTTGGGAGCGCATGGGAAATGAGGGCATGTTCATGTGACATTACCGTCATATGACGTCTTCGTAATTCAAGGAGACCCTTCACCAAGCGGATACTAATTCAGTCACCGACCGGTTGACGAATTCTTGCGCGAGGGCGGAGTGCTCTGGGTCGCATTGCCGGCCATTCACTATTGCCAAGCTCTCCATGAAGTACCTGTTTTGGATTTGCTCGCTCCTGATCCTGGTCGAGGGGGTTGACTGCTATTGGGAGGGGCATGTATCCGCAGAGTTGTATGACGCCCCAATCGGCTTCACGCCCAGATACGAGTCGCCCGATTCAGACGAGGGGATGCTGCGCATCTTTGCCATTGGGGATGCGGGCACTGGGGATTGGCGCCAAAGGCTCGTTGCCAGCTCCATGGAAAACCACGCCGAGAATTATTCGGATCCTGAAGCCGTTCTAATCCTCGGCGACATTTTCTATCCCGATGGAATCGAAAGTCCGAGCGATTCGCGCTGGGGCAGTGAATTCAGGGATATGTACACGGGCCCGTTGCTTGATGCTGCTTTCCGGCCGGTGCTGGGGAATCATGACTTCCACGGTCGTCCGCAAGCCTACATCGAATACTCGCAGCTAGATGCGCGCTGGCAAATGCCCGCCTTGTATTACAGCTTCGAGATGGAGATCCCCAGCGGCGGAACAGTCGCCTTCTTCGCATTGGACACTTCACAAGTGGCCGTTGGAGAAGTGCAGCTGGAATGGCTGTCGGACGGCTTGTCCCGCACGGAGGCGGATTGGATCGTGGTTTTTGGTCACCACCCCATCGACTCGGGCGGAAAGCATGGGGGCGAACCCGCGTTGGTCGAGCGGCTGCTGCCTGTGCTGGTTGATGGCGGCGTGGATTTCTATCTGAGTGGGCACGATCATCATCTGGCGCTGATGAACACGACTCCTCTGCACACTATTGTTGCCGGCGCAGGGGGCAAAATTCGTTCTGCACATTGGACGGAAAGCACTGAGTTTGCCGCTACGCAACTTGGGTTCTGCGAACTCCTGTTTGAAGCGGAGCGTGCCTATGTTCGCTTCGTCGACTATTCGGGGAAGTTGCTGGCTTCGCACCTTGTACCTCGCCTTCCGGCTCCCTAGCCTTCTCTGCTGCTGCCCATGGCCAACGGGAGGGACCATTGAGTGCCGACGGCGCCGACGGGTGATTCGACCCCAGACAGCCATGATGCTGCGGCCGCCTGTGTTTGCAGCCATCCTTGATACCTACCTGTCTCCTCGATCGAAACCTCTTGGCGCACAGGAACTTTCCAAGAACGGGCTATGCCGAGAAAGGAGTGCGCCGCATCGCATCGGCGCAATTTGAGTAACGCGTAGAACGGGTGGTTCGCGGGCAACTATATACCTATGCGCTCTCAATGCGGATGCTTACCTTGAGCCATGGGGCACTTCTTTGGGGAGAAGAGTTCTTCGGCCACCTGTACTCTCTCATTGTCCTTTTCTGAGCCTAAGTTCTAGACTTGCGAGTGCGTTTCCTGCGACCGAAGCCTTCCATCGTCAATCCGAACTAAAGCCGCTAGTTTCGACTCCAACCCCGCCGTGAGGCTTCATGAAGCTTTTGGTTGTAGATGACGATTCCAAGTTTCGCGAAACGCTTCAGCGCGGGTTGGAGGAAAACGGAATCGAGACCCTCACCGCATGTGATGCCCGCGAGGCTTCGACATTGATTGAAGGCTGCTCAAGCCGGCCATTCGACATCATTCTCTTGGATGTGATGATGCCCGGGCAATCGGGGTGGGAGTTTTTGGAACAATTGCGGGAAGCCAAGAACTACACGCCGGTTATTTTTTTAACGGCGCGCGAGTCGGTCAACGAACGGGTCATGGGCCTGCGGCTGGGCGCCGATGATTACGTGATCAAGCCGTTTGAATTCCCGGAGTTGCTCGCGCGTATCGACGCCGTTTTGCGCCGGCGGAAACTTCCGGTTGTGGAGGCGGGGCACTTCTTGATCGACATCGTCAATCGAATCGTTCATTGCGGCGAGGACTCAATCGAGTTGACGAATAAGGAGTTTGAACTGTTGGTGACCTTGCACGGAGCTGATGGGAGGGTGCTCTCCAGGGAGGATTTGCTGCAGAGCGTTTGGCGTATTGATTTCGATCCTGGAACGAATCTCGTGGATGTCACGATTGCCCGATTGCGCAAAAAATTGGAGCGCTACGGGCCGCGCACAATCGAAACTGTGGTGGGTGTCGGTTACCGCTACGATTGCAGGCCAATCGACCCGCAGCGATGAAACCCTGGTCTATTACCGGCAGGTTGACGCGTTTAATTGTCACGATGGGCGTGGCGATCTCCCTTGTCGTGGCCGGAGTCAGTTCCTGGTTTCTGCGCGACTCATTGCTGCGCGAAATCGACAGTCTTGCCGTTGAAGAGATTAATGAGATGAGCGCCCGCTACCGGGCCAGGGGAGAAAGTGTTGACAGCTTTTATTCGCTTGCCGCCATTCTCGCAGCGGAGCATCGGGCAAATCCATTGACTTGGCGGGTATGGAATCAAGAAACCCGCGCTGTGGTGTGGGAGTTCGGTAGCCCGGAACGCTTGGCCATGATTCCGGCCGAGCCCACGGCCCTGGGTGTGACGACTGCTCCCGCGACAGAGTTTCGTTGGAGGAATGAGAGGCTCCCGGGCGGCTTGATTCTCGGCGTATTGGTAGATGGCTCCTGGAACCTTGCGGAGTTTGATCGCTTCTTGAAGTGGTTTATTGCGGTCCTCGCTGCAGCTTCAATCGTTGCTGTCACGACGGGAATCTTTTTTGCTCGCAGACTTGGAAGGCACTTGGAGAACGTGGCGCTGCAGGCGCGGGCTGCTGCAACTTCACCGGAGAAAGTGGATATCTACGTCGAAGACGCTCCCTCCGAGATTGACGAAATTGCCCAAGCGCTGTGCGAAGTCCTCGCGAGCATCCGATCGGAAGCGGGCCGGGCGCGGATGATGGCTGCCGGTCTAGCACACGAGTTGCGGTCGCCGATTCAAAACCTGATGGCCGCTGCGGAAGTTTCCCTGATGCGCGAGCGCGACAGCGACCATTACAAACAGCTGATTGAATCGCAATTTGAGGAATTGCGCGATTTGGCGCGTGTCGTCGACAATTTGGTCGTGCTCTCATCGCCGAGCGAAACGGTGACGGGGGCCGTGCATGAGCGTTTTGATCTGGGGCAAGAAGCGCAATTGCGAATGGACAAGGAACGCAAGCAGGCTTCGATCAAGGGTGTGTCGTTAGAGTTGAAGCTTGGGGGAAATTTGCAACTCGAGGGCGACCGTGAGGCATTGTTGCTTGCCCTGCGCAATCTTGTCGGCAACGCCATTCATTGGTCACAGAAGGGCTCGGTGGTGGGGGTCTCCATTGCGGAGAAAGATGACGAGGGTCGCGTCGAAATCCTCGTCGATGATGCGGGTCCGGGAATTCCGTTGGAGAAGCGCAAGTTGATTTTCGAACCATTCAACCGCGGCGAATCCTCAAGCCACGGGCGAATCGGATACGGGCTGGGGCTCGCCATCGCCAAGATGGCGGTGCATGCCCAAGGGGGAACGATTGATGTATGCGACGCGCCCGCAGGCGGTGCACGCTTTCGCGTGATCATTAAGAAGCGGCGAGCGTAGGTTGGCTGCTTTGGCATGCCAACGGTGGATTCCGCGGGTGCGAGACTGACGACATTGCCCGGCTGGGCTAAACTGCCCGCCAAATGGAACTCATCGTTGCGGAGATCTGAATGAAATTGATTGAAAATGCCCGTTGGCAGAGGTGCCGCAGTGTCCGGAGCGCTGCTCTGGCTTCGGTGCTCTTGTCCGTCCTGGGTTGTTCGGGCGATGGGAGCGGTCACGATCGTCCCAACGTCGTGTTTTATATGGTCGATACGCTGCGCGCGGACCATTTGAGTTGCTACGGCTATGGTCGCGAGACGTCGCCCAATATGGATGCCATTGCCGCCGAAGGTGTCGTTTTCGAAAACGCACAC